>DYBS01000071.1 GCA_019418525.1 Clostridiales bacterium | reverse complement strand
CTCCCACGCCCGGCCCACCACCGCCGCCAAGATGGGGAGAATTACCGAGCGGGCGCTGAACGTGGCCCGGAAGGCCCTGGCGGAGGGCAAGACCGGCCTGGCCCTGGTGGAGGCCCTCCAGCGCAACGCCCTGGCCCAGATCAATGAGAACTACCTCCGCTACACCGCTGTGGCCCGGTATCTGGCCGACCAGATCCCCCGCAACGGCACCATCATGACCCAGTGCTTCGCCGAGACGGTGGTGGGCACCCTTCTGCGGGAGCTACGGCAGCGGGGGAGCGACGTGAAGCTCATCTGCCCCGAGACCCGTCCCTACTTCCAGGGCGCCCGGCTCACCGCCAGCGTGGCCCGGGATATGGGCTTCGACGTGACGGTCATCACCGACAACATGCCCGGCTATGTGATGGAGAAGAAGGGGGTGGACCTATTCACCTCCGCCGCCGACGTCATCACCCTGGACGGCCACATCATCAACAAGGTGGGCACCTTCCAGATCGCCCTGGCGGCCAGCTACTGGGGCATCCCCTATCTGGTCACCGGCTCTCCCAACCCCAGCCACCCGGACCTCTCCTCGGTGGTCATCGAGGAGCGGGACCCGGAGCTGGTCATGGACGCCCTGGGCACCCGCACCACCCTTCCCGGGGTGAAGGGGTATTACCCCGCCTTTGACGTGACGCCCCCCAAGCTCTGCGACGGAGTGGTCACCGAGAAGGGCATCTTCTCCCCGGTGGACCTGAAGCGCTATTTTGAGGTATAAACCTCCTTATATTTTGGACCATTTGTGTCGAAGAAAAAGTTGAGAGGGAGCTCGATCTATCCCGGATGGAACCAAGTCAAAGTGAGGGAATTGATATGATTGGAGCAATTTCAACGCAGACTTCCAGCGCATATCCGTCCAATACCCGGACTGCGGAGGCCCCGACCGATGATCTTTCGGTGGTGAGCTGGAGAGAGGCGATGGCCGGAAAGACGGGCGATATCATAGTGCCCGCCGATGAGGAGGACCGGGAGGCGATGAATGCCTGGTTTGCCGACTACTGGGAGCGGAACCCCGGCCCGTCCCCGGCGGATGGGGCATCCCTGCCCGACCCGAACCAGGTGCTGACCCAGGATGACTGGAAAACCCTGGCCTCCAAATATGACCCCACCCACATGAGCCAGATGGAGTATGACCGCTTTCTGGATGACCTGTGTGAGCTGGGCCTGATTTCCACCGACGACCTCGGCCAGCTGGGCCACTCCGGCTATCAATTCAAGCTGACCAAATTGACCGCCGCGGATCTGGAGCCCAAGCTGCTCAACAGCGCGGACTTGCCGGTGTGGGGGCTTGTCCCCACGTTCCGGGATGGTGCCAAGACGGTGAATGTGCTCTGGTGGGCCCGGACGGAGAAGAGCTGGAAGGTCTTTGATTCGGAACAGAACCAGTGGTGTCCCTCCTACAAGGCCCAGCTCTTCGATCGGGTCTATCAGGTGCTCAACGGGATCGCGCACACTTCCTCCCGTTAGCGCGCCGGCTCTGACGCTGGGGAAATAGTCCACTTGGCGTGGATAAAATCCCTGTGTCGTAGACACAAACGATCATAACCAAATCGCCAATGAGAAAAGGAGAGCCTCCGGCAATGCCGGAGGCTCTCCTTTTCATTGACTCTGAGCGTATAAAAATTGTTATTTTTATAACTTATATGTTAAAAAATCTACTTTTGTCAACCTTATTGCAATCCGGGACGAGTTTGCTATAATGGATATCGAAAGTAAACTAAACCGTTCAGTTTTGCATCCCCGGATTTCGGGGAATGCGCGAGGAGGATGAACATGGAGCAAGCGCGGTACAGTTACAAGACCCCGGCCTCCCTGCTGGTAGAGGTGGCGGAGATCGCCGCCCCCTACCGGGACCGGCCGGAGATGCTGATGAAAGTCATCACCCGGGTCCAGAAGATCGTCCCCGCCTTTTCCGAGGAGGTGGCCCAGGTCATCGCCCGGGAGATGAATATTACCCTGACTCAGGTGTACAGCTTCGTCACCTTTTACGCCATGCTTTCGGTGAAGCCCCGGGGCAAGTACATCGTGCGCATGTGCAAGAGCGCCCCCTGCCATGTCCGGGGCGCCCGGGAAGTGGTGCTGGCCATCGAGGACCAGCTGGGCATCCGCATGGGAGAGACTACCCCCGACGGGCGCTTCACCCTGGAGTACTGTCCCTGCCTGGGCCTGTGCGACAGCTCCCCCGCCGTGATGATCAACGACCGCGCCTATGGCAACCTGAACACCGAGAGCGCCCGTGAGCTCATCAAACGCTATATTCGGGAGGATGTGGAGTAATGGAAGAGCTGCATGTGCTGTTAAAGAACCGGGGCAAGATCCGGGCCACCGAGGCCCAGGACTATGTGGACGCCGGCGGCTACGAGGGCCTGCGCAAGGCCCTGGCCATGTCCCCCGAGGAGATCATTGAAGTGGTAAAAAAGGCCGGACTGCGGGGCCGGGGCGGCGCGGGCTTCCCCACCTTCCGCAAGATGGAGTTCACCTACCACGCCGATGACCCGGTGCGCTACATCGTCTGTAACGCCGACGAGGGTGAGCCGGGCACCAACAAGGACCGCATCCTCCTCTCCAGCGACCCATGCGCCATCTTCGAGGGCATGGCCATCGCCGCCCGGGCGGTGGACGCCCATGTGGGCTTCATCTACCTGCGGGCTGAGTACTCCTACCTGATGCCCACCCTGGAGAAGGCCCTCCTCAGCTCCAAGAAGCTGGGCTACATCGGCAAAGACATTCTGGGCTCCGGCTTCGACTTTGAGATCAAATTCCGCTCCGGCGCGGGCGCCTACGTCTGCGGCGAGGAGACCGCGCTCTTTGAGTCCATCGAGGGCAAGCGGGGCGAGCCCCGTTTCCGCCCGCCCTTCCCCAGCCTGAAGGGCCTCTTCGGCAAGCCCACCATGCTCAACAACGTGGAGACCCTGGCAAATCTCCCCCCCATCCTGAAAAACGGGGCGGACTGGTACCGGAGCATCGGCACCGAGAACAGCCCCGGCACCAAGCTCTTCACCATCTGTGGCAATGTGAACCGCCGGGGCATCTTCGAGTTCCCCATGGGCGTCAACCTGAAGGACCTCATCTACGACGTGTGCGGCGGCATCCCCAACGGGCGGGAGCTGCTGGCCGTCCAGACCGGCGGTACCTCCGGCGCCATCATCAACGCCAGCCAGATCGACATGGCCCTGGACATCGACACGGTGTCCGCCTCCGGCGGCCGCCTGGGCTGTGGTACGATTCTGGTCATCGACGACTCCAACTGCGTGGTGGATATCGTCCTGAACAATCTGGACTTCTTCCGGGACGAGTCCTGCGGCAAGTGTACCCCCTGCCGGGAGGGCGGCACCCAGCTCTATAATCTGGTGCGGCGCATCAGTGAAGGCCACGGCACCATCCGGGACCTGGAGAGCATCGAGTCCCTGGCCTGGACCCTGCGCACTACCTCCCTGTGCGGCCTGGGCCACTCCACCGCTGTGCCGGTGCTGTCCGGCATCCAGAACTTCCGCGACGTGTATCTCCACCACATCGACAAGGACTTCTGTCCCGTCTGCGCTCAGGAAGGAGGCCACCGGAAATGATCCATCTCACCATCGACCACCAGGCCGTCTGCGTGGAGGAGGGGACCACCATCCTGGACGCGGCCCGGCAGGCCAACATCAGCATTCCCACCCTGTGCTACCACGAGGACCAGCAGGTCAAGGCGGTGTGCCGCATCTGCGTGGTGGAGGTGGAGGGCCAGACCCTCCTGCCCACCGCCTGCTCCACCCCCGTGGCCGAGGGCATGGTGGTCCACACCGCCTCCCCCAAGGTGCTGCTGGCCCGGAAGAACATTCTGTCCCTCATCTTCGCCCGCCACCCCCAGAACTGCCTGGTCTGCCAGAAGAGCGGCCGGTGCGAGCTCCAGAAGGTGGCCCAGGACGTGGGCATGTATAAGCCCATCTCCTACGACCTGGAGTTGCGCGCCACCCCCGAGGACAACAGCTCTCCCTCCATCCGGCGCAACCACCAGAAGTGCATCCTGTGCATGCGCTGCGTGGAGGCCTGCGACAAGGTCCAGGGCTTACATATCATGGACAAGGAGAACCGGGGCTTCCACACCATCGTCACCACCCCCTATGGGAAGAAGCTGGCCGACACCAGCTGCATCAACTGTGGCCAGTGCGTCCAGGTCTGCCCCACCGGCGCCCTCACCATCCACGACGACACCGGCCACATCTACCAGCAGATCACCGTGGGCAAGACCCTGGTGGTCCAGGTGGCCCCATCGGTGCGGGTCACCCTGGCCGAGGCGCTGGGCGAGGAGCCCGGCACCGTCAGCACCGGCCGGCTGGTCACCGCCCTCAAGCGCCTGGGCTTCCACTATGTGTTCGACTCCGACTTCTCGGCGGATCTGACCATCATGGAGGAGGGCACCGAGCTCCTCCGCCGCCTGAAGGGGGAGGGCCCCCTGCCCATGGTCACCTCCTGCTGCCCGGCGTGGGTAAAGTACTGCGAGACCTATGCCCCCGAGTACACCCGCCACCTCTCCACCGCCAAGTCCCCCCAGCAGATGTTCGGCGCCCTCATCAAGACCTGCTTTGCCGAGCGGGAAGGGCTGGACCCCAAGAACATCTGCAGCGTGTCCATCATGCCCTGTACCGCCAAGAAGTTCGAGTGCAAGCGGGCCGAGATGAAGGACAGCGGCTATCAGGACGTGGACTACGCCCTCACCGTCCAGGAGCTGGCCCGGATGATCCAGTCCGGCGGCATCTGCTTCGCTGACCTCCCCGAAACCCCCTTCGACGACCCCTTCGGCCTGGGCAGCGGCGCGGGCCTCATCTTCGGCGCCACCGGCGGCGTCATGGAGGCCGCCCTGCGCACTGTCCACACCGTGGTCACCGGCCGGCCCATGGAGCGCCTGGAGTACGAGCCCGTCCGGGGCTTTGAGGGCGTGAAGGAGGCCGCGGTGGACCTGGACGGCACCGTGGTCAAGGTGGCCGTGGCCCACGGCATGACCAACGCCAAGAAGCTGCTGGACCAGATCCGCACCGGCAAGAGCCCCTATCACTTCATCGAGATCATGGCCTGCCCCGGCGGCTGCATCGGCGGCGGCGGAAACGCCCCCCGCACGTGGAAGAAGGTGGAGGCCCGGAAGGAAGCCATCTACCGGGCGGAGAAGGACATGCCCATCCGCCAGTCCCACGAGAACCCGGCCATCACCTGGATCTATGAGAACTACCTGGGCGAGCCCAACAGCCCCCTGGCCCACAAGCTCCTCCACACCAAATATGTCAACCGCCAGGACCTCCTGCGGTAAATAAAAATGCGTCAAGAGCCCTGCCGTTTGGCAGGGCTCTTGACGTGCATGTGAGAAGAGAGGGGGAATGAAAGAAGAGGTAGAACACCCCGCCGCCGGTACAACGGGGTGGATCGGTATCAGAAGAAGCGCCGCCGGAGAAACGGGCGGTAGAAGAGCACCTGGATGAGGAGCAGAAGCCCGCCGTACAGCACCACCAGGAAAAGCCCACGGGGGAGCACAGCGCTCAGGCGCTCAAAGGGGGTGCCCGGCCCGCCGGCGGTGTAGCAGTAGTCCCAGCCGAACAGGCGGTTGAGCACCAGACTTATCCCTACCAGCGCACCCACCGGCACGAAGCACAGCAGGCGGTCCCGGGGCTGGGGGCGGTAGTAGCCGCTGACCCACAGGATGCAGGCGGTGAGCACCATCAGAAGGTGATAGAGCAGGCTGCGCACCGGAACGAAGCTGAAAAAGGGGTACTGGTTGAGATACACATTGAACACAAGCCCCAGCACACCGCCCAGAAGGCCGATGGTGCAGACCGTGGCGGCGGCCATCTGGCGCAACATCTCCCGGCGGGCAAAGACCGCCACGGGGAGGAGCAGCCAGAAGAGGGAGCAGAGATACAGCGGCAGGGTGGTGGCGGGGTTAATATGCCCGAAGTGCCGCAGCTCCCAGAGCCAGTAGACCGGATCGAAGCACACGGCCAGAACGACACAGACCTTCAGGACCCGCTCCACCTGCGCCCGGGAGGCCTCAGCGGCCCAGAGGCCGGTCAGCGCCGTGGACAGTGCTGCTGCCAGGAGGACCAGAAGATGGGGGATCTGAAACATGGGATCGCTCCTTTCCGCCGTCCGGCCAGGTTGTGGTTCTATGATACCGCCTCCTTCTGTAAAGAGACTGTATGGAACCTTAACATTTGCAAAGAAAGGCGGTTTTTTTCCACACGCTCTTTGCCCCATGTGGAAAATCTGATACAATGGGGCCACCAAGAAAGGGAAGGGGGCGCTGCTTGTGAGCGCTGTGATCTTGATCGCCGAGGACGACGCCGACATCCGCGGTCTGCTGCGGCTGTACCTGGAGGGCGAGGGCTACCGCGTGTTGGAGGCCGACAACGGGGCCCGGGCGCTGGAGCTGGCCCGGGAGGAGACGCCGGACATGGCCATTCTGGACGTGATGATGCCCGAGATGAACGGCTTTGAGCTGACCAGGGCCCTGCGGAAGTTCAGCGAGGTGCCCATCCTCATCCTCTCGGCCAAGAGCCAGGACAACGACAAGATCCTGGGGCTGAATCTGGGGGCGGACGACTACATCGCCAAGCCCTTCAACCCGGTGGAGATCGTGGCCCGGGTGAAGGCCCAGCTCCGCCGGGCGGCCCGCACGGCGGGGGACACCCTCACCGTCCGGGACCTGACACTGGACACCGCCAGCTTCCAGCTCACCAAGGGGGGGCAGACCATCCTCCTCACCCCCATGGAGTACAAGATCCTGGCCCTCTTCATGCGCTCGCCGGGGCGGATCTTTACCAAGATCCAGCTCTATGAGGGGGCCATCGGCACCTATTTTGAGGGGGACGACAACACCATGATGGTCCACATCTCCAAGCTGCGGGAGAAGATCGAGGACGATCCGAAGAACCCCCGTTACATCATCACCGTGCGGGGATTGGGGTACAAGCTTGAAAAATAAACCGTTGAGCGGGAGCCTCTTCGGGCTTCTGGCCCGGAATTATCTCCTCTTTACCCTGACGCTGCTGACCATCGCGGCGGGGTGGAACAACCGCCTCTACCGGCTGTACTACCCGGTGGACTGGGAGAGCGTGCGCACCGATTCCGCCCTGGAAGAGGGGGACTACCAGCGCCTGGAGCGCCTGCTGGGGGACAACGGGGCCCTGGCGGTGTACGACGGGGAGGGGAAGCTCCTCTACGCCTCCCGGGACGATTTCGACGCCTGGTATACCCCGGGGGAGCTCTCCTGCATCCGGGCCTACGGCTCCACCCAGCTCATCGACTCCTACGACGTGGCGGGCAATGGGAGCGGGCCCCGCTATCTGCTGGTGCTGCACACCTACACCGAGAGCGCATCGGAGGCGGTGAAGGTCATGGCCCTGGACGAGGACTACCAGGTGGTGTTCGGCGGCCTGGGGGACGGGCGCACCGGTTACACGGCGGAGGAGTACGCCCTGCTGTCCGGGCGGCGCTACGAGGGCAGCGAGGTGACCCGGCTGGACTTTACCGACCAGTCGGGAGAGACCCGCACCGCCCTCTTCCGGGAGATGTACATCAGCGACGCGGACTATTTCCGCAGCTACGACGAGTCCTGGCGGATCTGGCTCCTGTTTGTCCCCCTCTATCTGCTGACCACGGCGGCCTTCATCTGGTGGCTGAGCCGGAAGATCGGTCGCCCCCTCCGGCGGCTCAACGACGCCGTGGCCTCCCAGACCGAGGGACGGCTGGTGCGGGTGGGGGACTGCGGCGGCACCCGGGAGATCCGGCGCATCGGGGAGAGCTTCGACCGCTTCTCCGACCGCCTGGCCGAGAGCGAGGCGGAGCGCCGCCGCCTGGACGAGGGACGGCAGAAGCTCATCGCCGACATCTCCCACGATCTGAAAACCCCCATCACCGTCATCGCCGGGTACATCGACGCCATCTGCGACGGCAAGGTGCCTCCCCAGGAACAGGAGCGGTATCTGCGGGCCATCCAGGCCAAGGCGGAGACCCTCACTGAGCTGGTCAACGCCTTCCACGAGTACAGCAAGGTGGAGCACCCGGAGTTCGTCCTCCGGCAGGCGCGCACCGACCTGGGGGAATTTTTGCGGGAATACCTGGCGGGCAAGTACGATGAGATCGATCTGGCCGGGTTTACGCTGGAGGTGTCCATCCCCGAGCGGCCGGTGCCCTGCGAACTGGACGAGATGCAGTTCCGCCGGGTGCTGGACAACCTCCTCTCCAACGCCCTGCGGCACAACCGCCTGGGCACCGTGCTCTTCTTCGACCTGGAGGTGGCAGAGGGCAAGGCGGTGCTGCGGGTGGCCGACAACGGCGCGGGCATCCCGCCCGAGCGGGCCAAGTACATCTTTGAGCCCTTTGTGGTGGGCAGCGACGCCCGCTCCGGCAAGGGAAGCGGCCTGGGCCTGGCCATCACCCGGCGCATCGTGGAGAAGCATGGCGGCACCATTGAGCTCAACCCCCGCCCCGCCCCCGGGCGGAGCACCGAATTTATCCTGCGTCTCCCGCTGGAGGGGCAGGCCAAACCGGAGGAACGTTAAAAAGCGCCCCCGGACCGCACGCGGTCCGGGGGCGCTTTCTGTATGCTTCCTTTCGAAATCTTAAAGGGCGGCACAGGGGGCTTGAAGAATGGAGGCGTATCCTGTCCAGCAGAAAGGGGGCAGACCGTATGAACCCATCGGACCTGCGCAGCCGCCCCATCATCGAGGTCAAAAACATCCGTAAGGAGTATCCCATCGGCGACGAGACAGTGGTGGCCCTGAAGCGGATCAATCTGAACGTCATGCGGGGGGAGATCTGCTGCATCTTCGGCACCTCCGGCTCGGGCAAGAGCACCCTGCTCAACCAGCTGGCCGGGATGGAGAAGCCCACCCGGGGGGAGGTGCGCATCGGCGGCGTGCCCATCTCCCGCCTGAGTGAGAACCAGCTGGCCGCTTTTCGGCAAAAGCACCTGGGCTTTGTATTCCAGTCCTACAACCTGCTGCCCAACCTCACCGCCACCGAGAACGTGGCCATGCCCCTTATGTTCCGGGGCGTGCCCCGGGAGCAGCGGGAGGCGGCGGCCCGGAAGCTGCTCACCCGGGTGGGTTTGGCCCACCGGCTGGACCACTTTCCCGGTCAGATGTCCGGCGGCCAGCAGCAGCGGGCGGGCATCGCCCGGGCTTTCATCGCCCGGCCCGACGTGGTTTTTGCCGACGAGCCCACCGGCAACCTGGACTCCAAGACCACTGTGGAGATCATGAACATGATCTGTTCCTTTGCCCGGGACTACCACCAGACCATCATCTTGGTCACCCACGACCCGGAGATGGCCGCCTATGCCGACCGCATCGTGACCCTCATCGACGGCGAGATCGTGCGAAACGAAGTCAATCAGAAAAAGGAGCGCAAGACCTATGAAGCGTGAGTTCTTCCGGCGGGGCGGCAGCGCCCTGCTCCTGCTGGCCCTGTTGCTGGGGCTGGTGCCCGCGGCCCTGGCCGCCGACACGGGCAACCTCTACATCACCGGCTATACCGTCACCGACTCCGCGGGCAAGACGGTGGGCAGTGTGACCAAGGGAACCACCGTCAACCTCGCCGTCTCCATCAAGGACACCGGCGACGGCACCGGCGCGGAGGACCCGGGCACCCTGGACATCACCAAGCTGGACGACAGCTTCACCGGCGGCAGCGTCTCGGTCCAGCGCACCTCTGAGCCCGGCAAGCCCCTGGTGTATCAGGTGACC
>DYBS01000070.1:5309-9791 GCA_019418525.1 Clostridiales bacterium | reverse complement strand
CCGGGGACACTGCGGGTATGAACCGCATGCTCTAGCCAACTGAGCTATGCCGCCAAATGTCTAACCCGAACGGGCATCAATTACTATACCAGAAGGCGGCGGCGTTTGTCAAGTGTTTCTTCGAAAAAAATGAAAAATTTCAAAAAACCGGAAGCAGAGGAGAGACTCGCTGCCGCTGGCAGGGTGCCCCGAGGCCGGCAGCCCGGATACGGTGGGAATGAGGCCGGGCGGCTCCTACCGCCCGGCACCGTCTTTTCAAAAATCCACTCATGTCATCGGGCGGACCGGAACGCATTGTAGAGCCGGAAGAGATCCTCCAGGGCGGCGCACAGATCTGCCCGGGCGGACTGGCGGGCTACCTCCCAGGGCACGGCGCGACGGTTGGTGGACACGATAGCGGTGACGCCCTCTTGATAGGCGTCCTCCGCGCCGGGGGCCACGTCGCCCACTACGGCCACCACCGGGATCCGTGTCTGCCGGGCCCGGTGGGCGATGCCGATGACCACCTTGCCCCGAAGGCTCTGACAGTCGATACGGCCCTCGCCGGTCAGGACCGCGGTGGCACCAGGCAGCAGGGCATCGAAGCCCACGGTGTCCAGGACTGTCTCGATCCCCATCTGCAGGCGACTGCCCAGGAAAGCCATCACACCGGCTCCCATGCCGCCGGCGGCGCCAGCACCGGGAAGGTCTGCGATCTCCCGGCCCAGGTCCTGGCGGATCACCTCCGACAGGTGGCGCAGATTCCGGTCCAGACGGGTCACCATATCAGGGTCGGCCCCCTTCTGGGGGCCGAAGACGGCGCTGGCGCCATTGGGACCGCAGAGGGGGTTGTCCACATCGCACATGGTCACGATCTCCACACCGTTCAGCAGGGGGAAGCGATGGGACATGTCGATCCGGCACAACCGGTCCAGCGTGCCGCCTACAGGGACGTACTCCGCCCCGGTGCCGTCCAGAAAGCGGACGCCCAGAGCGGCGGCACAGCCGCAGCCGCCGTCGTTGGTGGCACTGCCGCCCAGGCCCAGAATGATGCGCCTGGCGCCGTCCCGGATCGCCGCCAGAATCAGCTCTCCCACGCCGTAGGTGGTGGCTCCCTCAGCACAGAGACGGCCTTCCATCAGGGGCAGGCCTGCGGCGGCGGCCATCTCGATCACGGCGGTGTAGCCATCGGCCAGCAGACCGTAAAAACCAGAGATCTTACGAAAATCCGGACCGGTGCAGGGCACCTCTACCCGGTGGCCGCCCATGGCGGCCAGAAACGCCTCCACGCTCCCCTCGCCGCCATCCGCCACGGGAATGGAGACCACCTCTGCATCCGGCACGTGGCGCAGAAGGGCCTCCCGCATCAGCTGGCAGATCTCCAGGGAGGACATGGTCCCCTTGAAGGAGTCCGGCATGAGAATCCACTTTGACATGAGTTTCCTCCTCTCTGGATGCGCGGGGCGGGCGGAAGGCCCGCCCCGGTCCGGTCACGGGTTGACCACGTTGATGGGGGCGCCCTGAAGGTAGGCCCGCACGTTGTCCACGGTGCAGTCCATGATGCGCTGGCGGCTCTCCCTGGGGGCCCAGGAGATATGGGGGGTGAGGATGCAGTTCTTGGCGGTCAGCAGGGGGTTGTCGCCCCGGATGGGCTCTGTGGACACCACATCCAGCCCGGCGGCCGCCACCTTGCCGGAGTTCAGGGCGTCCGCCAGGTCCTGCTCCACCACCATCTGGCCCCGGCTGTTATTGATAATGATGACCCCGTCCTTCATCTTGGCGATGTTCTCCCGGTTGATGATGCCGGTGTTGAAGGGGAACAGGGGCATTTGGAGGCCCAGAACGTCGGACCGGGCGAACAGTTCGTCCAGGGAGACGTACTCCACCCCCAGCTGCAGAGCTTCGTCCCGCTGGCGCATGTCGTAGGCGATGACATGCATCCCCAGGGCCGATGCGATGGCGGCAGTGTGGATGCCGATGTTCCCGCAGCCAAGCAGGCCGTATGTCTTTCCCGCCAGCTCGATCAGGGGGTAGTCCCAGTAGCACCAGTCCGGGCACTGTTCCCATTTCCCGCTCTTTACCGTATCATTATGATAACCGATGTGATGGCAGATTTCAAGCAGCAGGGCGATGGCAAACTGGCTGACGGAATGGGTGCCGTAGACCGGCACGTTGGAGACAGGGATGCCCTTCTCTTTTGCGCAGGCTATGTCGACCACGTTATAGCCGGTGGCCAGCATGGCGATGAAGCGCATGGAGGGACAGGCGTCCATCACTCGGCGGGAGATGGGGGTCTTGTTGGTGAGGACCACCTCCGCACCGCCGATCCGGGAGATGATCTCGTCCTCATCGGTGAGGCTGGTGCGGTCGTAAACCGTCAGGTCTCCCAGCTTCTCCAATTCTCCCCAGCTGAGATCGCCGGGGTTTTCCGTGTATCCGTCCAAAATGACGATGTGCATTTCATTCCTCCTGTCTGTGTGTCCCCCGGCCCGCAGGGGCCGGGGGACAGCCGATTCCACTGGAAAGTCAGCAGGATTGCAGCAGTTCCAGCGGGACGCCGTACCTGACGGCCAGATCCGCGAAGTCCTGCTCAATGGCGGGGCTGATGTCGATACCCTCCCGCTCCGCCTGCCGGGTCAGATGGAACTCGATCTCCCCGGGGATCATGATCTCCCGGAAGCCCGGTGCCGTGGGGGCGGCCTTCAACTCATCATACATGGCGTCGGTCCGCACGACCACGGCCTCGCCGGAACTCTTTCCCACCACAGCCACGGTCTCAAATGCCTCGGAACCGTAGTCGGCAATGCCGGTGGCCTGGTTGATATTCAGGCAGGTGTGATAAAACAGGCAGGTATAACCGTCGGGAGAGGCGTTCTTGACTTCCTCGGAACCCAGCGCTCCGCCATTGCCGGTGATATTGGTGACGACTACGGTCTCACCCAACACATCCTCCAGATATTTTGCATATGTGCGGGCATTAAAGTCAGTGTCGCCCCCGGCGCCCATGGGAACGATCATGTTGATGGATTTGGTGGGCCAGTCAGTGCCGCCATCCTCCGAAGAGGCGTCATCGGCCGGGGTATCCGGGCTGTTGCCGCAGTGGCCGGACTGCGACGCCATGATCGCTCGGGGTGCCATCTATCTGGACCTGTGCTGCCGCTCCCTCTCTATCCGGGTGATCGAACTGATTATCAACGGAACGGACATTGTCAATATCCTGCTGTAGCTGCGGCAGAAATACGGCCCGGTTCCAGCTGCCATCCAGGTTTTGCAGCTCTCCCGCCGGGAACAGTATCTGGGAAAGCCGGCATCCTCCGTGTTCTCCACCCCGGCGTTGAGCCGCATCGTGTCCGCGACGGAGAACACGGACGAGATTATCGCTTACAAAAACACCCACCTGTCCGTCAAAACGAAAAACATGATGATGCACGGCCTCCGGGCTGGAACTGTGGTTTCCCTGCTGAACGCCGCGCAGATCCAGACCACGGAGGACCAGCTGCGCAAAAAGCTCCACTACAAGGGACACAAGGCCAAGTACACCTTCGGGGATATCATCACCCGCAGCCCGCGGATGATAGCCTGTATCCAGGAGGCCAAGGCCTTTGCCCAGACGGACTCCAATATCGTGGTGGTGGGGGAGACCGGTACCGGAAAGGAGCTGTTGAGCCAGAGCATCCACGCCTGGAGCCGTCGGTCACAGAACAACTTCGTAGCCATCAACTGCGCCGCCCTGCCGGAGAACCTGCTGGAGAGCGAGCTGTTCGGCTATGTGGAGGGCGCCTTCACCGGCGCCACCAGGGGCGGTAAGCCGGGCCTGTTTGAGATCGCCCACAACGGCACCATCTTTTTGGACGAGATCTCGGAGATCCCCCTGGGACTTCAGGGGCGGCTGCTGCGGGTCCTGCAGGAGCGGGAGATCATGCGGCTGGGGGACAGTCAGGTGACTCCCATCAATATCCGGGTGATCGCGGCCACCAACAAGAACCTGGAGTCGCTGGTCCGGGCAGGTAAATTCCGCAGCGATCTCTATTACCGCCTGTATGTCCTGCAGCTGAATCTGCCCCCGCTGCGGGAGCGGCAGGAGGACATCCCGCTGCTGACGCAGAGCTTCCTTCGGAACTTCCAGGCTCGGGAGGGCGACGGCTGTCCGCTGGAACTGAGCGATGGCGACTGCCGTCTGCTGCAGAGCTGCCCCTGGCGGGGAAACATCCGGGAGCTGCAGAATTTCTGTGAGCGGCTGGCGGTGCTTTACCGGCCTGGCGTCTCTGTATCTGGCCTGATCGCCCATCTGCTGGAGAGTGCCGCCTCTCCCGAGACGCCGCCCCCGTGCCCGCCGCCGATGCCGAAGGCCGCCCATACCAGGATCGACCTGTCCTATGAGGAGTTGCTGGCCGTTCTTCAGGAATGCGGCGGGAACCGGACGCAGACGGCGGCAAAACTGGGGATCAGCCGGGGGACACTGTGGCGGCTGCTGAAGAAGTATCAGGTCGGACAGACATGAGC
>DYBS01000070.1:421-5299 GCA_019418525.1 Clostridiales bacterium | reverse complement strand
AGAGGCATAGCCCATGACGCATGCCGACTGCGGTTTCCAGAGTATGGGCAGGGGAGGGCAACGCTGATGGAACCCCAGCGTACGAGAAAAAGCCCTGTGGCTGTAAAGCCAAAGGGCTTAATGGTTGCTGGTACTCAGTATGTGCAGCATCTGTGCCGCTGGTGGAAGCGGGGCGCCGCTGCAAAGCCTGTCACCCCCACTTTCCTGCCATCACAAGCTTCGTATCCTGTATTCCGGCGTTATAGCCGGAACGCAAGCGATTCCCGACTCCGGCTCACCCCGCTCGAAGGCGCAGTGGAGGACTCAATGCTTGATGCTTGTGCTCCGCCGACAAGCCGAGTCTCCACGAGAAAAGCCCCCTGGCGAAAGCCAGGGGGCTTGATGTTTTTTGCACTTAGTACATGCCGCCCATCTCGCCGCCGGCGGGGGCAGCGGGAGCGGGGGGCTCGGGCTTATCGGCCACCAGAGACTCGGTGGTCAGCACCATGGCGGAGACGCTGGCGGCGTTCTCCAGGGCGCTGCGGGTCACCTTGGCGGGATCGATGATGCCGGCGGAGACCATGTCGCAGTACTCCTCCTTGTAGGCATCAAAGCCGTAGCCGGTCTTGCCGGAGGTGCGGACCTTCTCCAGGATCACGGAGCCATCCAGACCGGCGTTGGCAGCGATCTGACGGATGGGAGCCTCCAGGGCCTTGGCCACGATGCGGACACCGGTCTTTTCGTCGCCCTCCACGCTGGAAAGCAGAGCCTCCACGGCGGGGATCACGTTCACGAAGATGGTGCCGCCGCCGGCCACAACGCCTTCCTCAACAGCGGCGCGGGTGGCGTTCAGGGCGTCCTCGATGCGGAGCTTCTTCTCCTTCATCTCGGTCTCGGTGGCAGCGCCGACCTTGATGACGGCCACGCCGCCAGCCAGCTTAGCCAGCCGCTCCTGCAGCTTCTCCTTGTCATAGTCGCTGGTGGTGGTGGAGATCTGCGTGCGGATCTGGCCCACGCGATCCTTGATGGCCTGGCTGTCGCCGGCACCGTCCACGATGGTGGTGTTCTCCTTGGTGACCTTCACCTGGCGGGCGCGGCCCAGCATATCCATGGTGGCGCTCTTCAGCTCCAGACCGACCTCCTCGGAAATCACGGTGCCGCCGGTCAGAATGGCGATATCCTGCAGCATCTCCTTGCGGCGGTCGCCAAAGCCGGGAGCCTTGACACACACCACGTTCAGGGTGCCGCGCAGACGGTTCACGATCAGGGTGGACAGAGCCTCGCCCTCCACGTCCTCCGCGATGATCAGCAGCTTCTTGCCGGACTGGACGATCTGCTCCAGGATGGGCAGGATGTCAGCGATGACGGAGATCTTCTTGTCGGTAATCAGGATATAGGGATCGTCCAGGTTGGCCTCCATCTTCTCCATGTCGGTGGCCATGTAGGGGGTGATATAGCCCCGGTCAAACTGCATGCCCTCCACGACCTCGGAATAGGTGTCGGCGGTCTTGGACTCCTCAATGGTGATGACGCCGTCGGCAGAGACCTTCTCCATGGCGTCGGCGATCAGCTTGCCGATCTCCTCGTCGCCGGAGGACACAGCACCGACACGGGCGATGTCCTTGGAGCCGTCCACGGTCTTGGCCTGCTTCTTGACCTCGGCCACCGCGGCTTCCACGGCCTTGGCCATGCCCTTCTTCACCACGATGGGATTGGCGCCGGCGGCCAGATTCTTCAGACCCTCATGGATCATGGCCTGGGCCAGCAGGGTGGCGGTGGTGGTACCGTCGCCGGCCACGTCGTTGGTCTTGGTGGAGACCTCCTTCACCAGCTGGGCGCCCATGTTCTCAAAGGGATCGTCCAGTTCGATCTCCTTGGCGATGGTCACGCCGTCATTGGTGATGAGGGGAGCGCCGTACTTCTTGTCCAGAACCACGTTCCGGCCCTTGGGACCCAGGGTGATCTTGACAGTATCGGCCAGAGAGTTGACGCCGGCTTCCAGGGCCTTCCGGGCCTCGTCGCCGCGCTTGATGAGCTTAGACATAGTAATCAAACCTCCTGTAATAGAGCTTCATGTTTCATAAATTAGGGATGGGGAGTTAGGAATTGGGAATTTTGGCGTCCGGCAGAGCCAAACGATTTGAAATTGGCCGTTGCAGGCGGCTCCACAATTTCCGATTCCTGATTGCAAGCGGGAGCGGGAGATTTATTCCACGATCGCCAGAATGTCGTTCTGACGGACAACCACGTACTCCACGTCCTCCAGGGTGACCTTGGTGCCGGCGTACTGGCTGGTGATGACCTTGTCGCCGGGCTTCACGGTCATGACAACGTCCTTGCCGTCCACGTTGCCGCCGGGACCCACGGAGATGACTTCCGCCACGGAGGGCTTCTCCTTGGCGCTGCCGGTGAGGATAATGCCGCCCTTGGTGGTCTCCTCGGTCTCCACCATCTTCAGAATGACACGGTCTGCGAGCGGAGTGAGTTTCATAATGGGGTTCCTCCTTATAGAAATAAAAATTTGAAAAACAAGTTCAGCGTTAGCACTCATATCATTCGAGTGCTAACGCTGCTATCATAGCGCAATGTTTTCCATTTGTAAAGGGGGTATCTATGAAGAATTTGTGAATTCCGAAAAAATCTCCCTCTCAGAAGGGGAGCGCATGGGAGCCGTCCTGCTGGACAGGAGAATTCAACTGTCATGACCAGCTTTCTGCCCAAACGGCTGCCTCAGGCGGACTGACGGCTTCACATCTCACTGTGCCGCATGAAACAGCTCTGCTTGGGGTTACGCATTCTTCACGGATACGATTTTCACCGGCGCAAATACTGTACAATTCACGGGAAAAAGTTTCCAAATATAAAGAAATTTTTGATTTTTATCAAGTGTTCCGTATAATACGAGGTTTCTTTATATGCTGTTGTTGCGGGTTATCCCATACCTCCCTGAAAAATTTTTCAACACAGCATCCGGCCTCGGTCAATGGTCGAGATGAACGGCAAGCCGCCATGGACAGGAGCGGAGGCTGACGCGCCTTTAATGCAATATTTTTATGGCTTTTTCACTGTTCAATAGGAAGTAAGCTTCTTAAAATTTCTCTTGACATTTTCGCTGCCCTAATTTAATATGAAGTCAGCTTCCTAAGAAGTTAACTTCCTATTTGAGGAGTGAGGAGCGTGAAAACGATTATCAAGGATTTGCGAACTGCCGCAGGATTGACGCAGCAGCAGCTTGCGAACCGGGTTCGTGTGACAGTAAGAACGATCAATTCCATAGAAAGAGGCGAATACAATCCATCGCTTGTTCTGGCCTACAAGATCGCACAGGTATTTCATACGACCGTTGAAGAGTTGTGCTGCTTGAAAGAAAATGTAGAATGTGAGGAAAATCAGGATGAAGATCACAAATAAGAAAATGTTTATCCGGGGGATTTTATTATTACTGCTTGCCGTTGGTATTGGAATATCAAGATTTTGTATATTTACCGAGGCTACGCATGGTATTCCAAAGGCGGTTATCGGCATAGGTATCTGCTTACTTGCAGCTCTTTATCACATGGTAATGGCCCTGCATATTGACGGCGAGGACGAGGGAGCGGAGGAAAAATAACTATGCAATTATTTGGCGGAAAGGGTAAGATGCTGGGCCTGCTCTTGGTATTGGCTGCCTTCGGCAGCTTTTATCTGGGTGATATTACCGCGTTCACAACCTCGCAAAAAGCTATCGCAGGGGTTGCTCTCTTTATTATTGTTCTGCTGGCCGGCATTTCCCTTCTGAAACCTAAAAAAACGGAAGAGGATATGATTGCGGAACAGGATGAGAGAAATCAGTATATCGAATTGAAATGCGCTGAAAAAGCATTTCGGGTCGCACTGTACGCTTCATTTATGACCATTATAGCCGGCATGATTGCCTTTGGCCTGACAAGGGAATATGCCTTTATCTGGTTGGTTATGGGGGGGATTGTGCCTTACGGAACATCAAGAATTGCCTATATCGTTTCTGCATTCCGATACGACAAGCCATAAATGGAAGCAGGAAAGCACTGAATGAAAAATTAAGAGGCCAGGACACCTCCTTCGGGTGTGTCCTGGCCTCTATTTATCAATTATTCTAGTTGACTATTATACCGTGCCGAGGCGCAGCGGTTGAATGATCGTAGGATGCCTATAATAGCAGAAAAGCTGTGGAATATCGACGCTTCCTTGGCTTTCGGTCAAATCCTGCCGTGGCATTGGGACTGCACCCCTTCGGCCCGAAGAAGTTCACCCGCTTCTCCGCGAGTACCAGCCGCACCTCCCGGCTCCGGAGGCTCTCCCCGTCCAGACAGGTGACGATGTCCGCCTCCCCGGGGCTGGCGGTGATCACCACCTGCCGGGACGTCACCATTCGGGCGATGTGGGGAAATTTCCAATACTCCCCGGCGGAGTAGGCCGGGAACAACCGGGCGAAGGTGCGCTTCGGCACGTTTTTCACCAGGATGGTCTCCAGCACTCCGTCGTCCATCCGGGCCTCCGGCACCGGCATGGAGCCGCCGCCGTAGTACCGGCCGTTGCACATGGACACCAGAGCGAAGTCATCCTCCAGGACCTCCCCGTCCAGCTCCACCCGCCACCGGCGGCCGATGGGCTTGAAGAGAAAATTCACCGCCACGGACAGCAGGTAACTCCCCCGGCCGGAGAGGCCCGGCACATTTCCGTACCGGTGGACGGTGTCAGCAATGCGGGCGTCAATGCCGCTGCAGGCGATGGTGAGGCACAGGCGGCCGTTGCAGTCGATGAGATCCAGGGGGAATTCCGGCCCGTCCCACAGATGTTCCGGGTCGGAGAATTTTGCAGCGTCCGGGCCGAAGTTCTTCAGAAAGTCGTTGCCTGTGCCGGCGGGGGTTACCGTCATGG
>DYBS01000070.1:0-411 GCA_019418525.1 Clostridiales bacterium | reverse complement strand
GCCTCGTGGAGGGTGCCGTCGCCGCCGCAGGCGTAGATGCGCACCGGCTCCCCGGTCTCTGCCAAGGCGCGGGAGAGGACCTCCGCTCCGCCGGGGCGGTCCGTCAGCAGGCACCGGCAGTCCAGATTGTGGGCCGCGGCCAGACGGTCCGCCAGGGCGCGGATGCGGGCAGTCTGGTCCTGCTTCCCGGCATGGGGGTTGATCAAAAAGACATGGCGCATGACAGGCCCCCCTTGGCGAAATATGAGATAAGAGTGAAGAGATGAAAGATGAGGACTGTCAGCGGCGATCTCTCCTGTCTTTTAACCTTTGTCTGGCTCTGTCTTTGCGCCTCCGTGGTAGAAGAAGGCGTCGCATTTGAGCATGCCGTTGTAGAGCTTGCGTTTCTTCTCCGCGCTGCGGCCGAAGGCG
>DYBS01000007.1 GCA_019418525.1 Clostridiales bacterium | reverse complement strand
ACGGGCGGTCGGAGTTCAGATATTTCAGGACGATGGACAGCATGGAGCTGAACAGAATGGCCAGTAACAGGAACAACATGTGTGGGCCCCTTTCTCTCTTTTCGAATTGGCTCCCTATACTATACAATACCTCGCCTGCAAAAGAAAGCCTTTGCTTCTTCCTTTCTGGCAGACCATCCCCCCCCGGCTAAAAATGCAAAAAAGTACCGCAATCCAAAGGATTGCGGTACTTTTTCTGGTTGCGGGAGAAGGATTTGAACCTCCGACCTCCGGGTTATGAGCCCGACGAGCTACCAAGCTGCTCTATCCCGCGATATGGTGCCGGAGACCGGGATCGAACCGGCACGGGATTTGAGTCCCACAGGATTTTAAGTCCCGGGCGTCTACCAATTCCGCCACTCCGGCATATCCGGTTTCACGCACATCTCGCTGAGTGCTAGATAATAGTACCACAAAGCCTCCTCCTTGTCAAGCTTCTGTTTGAAATTTTTTAACGGAAGGTTTTTCGCTCCGCTCTTGTCACCGGACCGGAGCTGTGGTATAAAACGATTAGTTCCAATGTTTGGAGGAATGAGAATGGATATTCTGGCCATTGTGGTTCCAGTCTTTCTGATTCTGGGCCTGGGAATGTTCTGCGGCCGCCGTACTCTTATCAGCCGGGAGGGTATGGAGGGCATCAAACAGCTGGCTACCGGGTTTCTGCTGCCGGTGACGCTGTGCAATGCTCTTGGCACCGCAGAGTACAGCTCTGCCACACTGCTGTTGGTGGGCGTCATGCTACTGGTGCTGACGGCCGGTCTGCTGGCCGGATATCTGTGCCGCCCGGCACTGCGGAAGCGCGGAGCCTATCTTCCCTTTCTCACCACCACCTATGAGGGCGGCATGATGGCCTATCCCCTCTATATCTCCCTATGCGGCGCGGCGGCCCTGTCCAATATCGCCGCACTGGACATGGCCAACTGCATCTTCACCTTTACGGTCTATCTGGCCCTTATTACTGCCACTGGACAGGGCCGTTGTTCTGGGAGAGAACTGCTGCGCGCCGTACTCCACGCCCCTGCCATGTACGGTGTGGCGGCGGGTATCCTGCTGGGTGCCACCGGGCTGCTCCCCGCCCTGCTAGCCAGTCCGGTAGGCCCGGTGTACCAGGCTGCGGTGGATATGCTCACCACCCCTGTGTCCGCCCTCATCCTCTTCTGCGTGGGCTACGATCTGCGGCTGGACCGGCAGGTCCTGGCCGCCGCAGGGCTCACTGCCCTGCTCCGCCTGGTCCTTCAGACTGCCCTGCTGGCGGTAGTCTGGTTCCTGTTGGGTCCCCTCTTTACCGTCCGGGAACAGCAGATCGCTCTGGTCCTCTACCTATATATGCCCCCCTGCTTTATGGCACCCCTCTACGCCCAGGGGGCGGAACACAAGGCCTACGCCTCTACCGCACTCTCCCTCTATACCCTGGTCTCCCTGGCGGCATTTACGGTCATCACAGTTCTATTCACCTGACCGCCAAAAACGCAGATTCTCCTTTGACTTTTTTCAAAACACGGTCTATAATATGATTTGCGTGTAGCGAAACGCCTTCGGCAAAGCGTGTAATGACGAAAAACGTCATTACACGCTTTTTCTTTTGAAAGGGAGTGTATGATGATGCCGAAAAACAAGGTACAGGGGGTCGTGTTCGGCCTGCTCATGTCCATCACCATGGCCTACGGCATGGAGGTCTACAACGTGGCCCTGAAATCCGGCGGGCTGTCCGCCATGACCAACCAGGTTTTTGGGGACGCGCTGCTGGAAACAATGTACATGTGGATCTTTGTTTTCTTTTTCTCCAACCTGTGGGGAAACCGGCTGGGCCAGGCGCTGGCCGACCGGCTGATCCGGCCAGGGGACAACCCCTTTCTGGACGTCGTGCTCCGCTCGGCCTGCACGGTCCTGATCATGTGCCCCACCATGAGCGCGGTGGCGGCAGTGCTCTTCTCGGTGCTGCTGGGCGGCGGGTCGTGGAGCCAGCTGCCGGCCTATTGGGTGGGTACCGTACTGAAAAACTTCCCCATGGCCCTGCTCTGGAACCTGTTCGCCGCCGGTCCGGTCAGCCGCCTGCTGTTCCGGCGCCTGTTCCGCCGCTCCCTGGCCGCGGCCTAAAAACAGCGCTTGTATCCCCTATCAAGTTGTAGTAAACTGGAAATACCAAATCGTCCATCCTGAACATAACGGCGACGCTCCTGGCTGCCGGACCCCCCTCGGTTTGGGGTCCGGCGGCCTTTTTCTCTGTTTGTGTAAATATTGCGCGCATAGTTGTATATATAAAATACATGTTATGGCTGTAAATACTAGTTATTTTTTAAAACAAGTCGTAGAATAATACAAATTACCGGAAATCACTTGACATCTTAGCATACAAGTTGTATTGTAATAATACAGAATCTATGTTACACCTGTGCAAGTGACCCAACCGGAAAGAAAGGTATGGTACAGGTATGACTGAGATCACTCCCAAGCGGCTGCGGGACCAAGCCTTTGACCGCATCAAGGACATGATCCGCACCGGAGAGCTGAAGCAGGGCGACCTGCTTCCCAGTGAGAATAAGCTGGCCCAGATGATGGGGGTCAGCCGCGTCACCGTCCGCCAGGCACTCCGGCAGCTCTCCGAGGCCGGCATCATTCAGACCCACAAGGGCAAGGGCAGCGTGGTGGTCGTGGACTGGAAGGGACTGCTGGAAGAAAGCGAGTTTCAGGCCAAGGCCGACGAGTGCCAGAAGCTCTTCCGCATGTCCACCGAGGCCCGGCGGCTGATCGAGCCCGCCGTTGCCCGACAAGCCGCCCTGGTGGCCACAGAGGAAGACCTCCAGCGCATGGAGGCTGCCCTCGCCGCCATGGAGGACCGTCTGGTGATGGCCCCCCTGCTGGGCCGCACCTCCGAGCTGGTGGATTTCCACACCGCCATCTGGATGTCCCTCCATAATCAGGTGCTGATGGAGACCTGGGAGCACCTAGCTGAGACCTCGGCCGCCATTCGGCAGCTCCCCTTCATCCAACCCACTCATCGGGAAGCTCAGAAAATTGTGGCTCAGAAGCAGCACCGTGAAATTTTCCAGGCGATCCAGCGTCACGACGCGGATTACGCCTATTTCCATATGCTGGTTCACTGCGACTGGATTGCAGAGACCTATGGGCAGTATTTCGAGGACTATCTGAAATAGTGCCTTCGCTGTTTTTCCCACATTGGGCGGAGGAACAGCGCACCGGCCCCGGTTCTCCGGGGCATCCCCGCCTTGTGCGGTTCCATTCCCTCCAGCCGGGCCCATTAAAATTTGGCTGGATCGGAATTTTGGATAACCGAAAACCGAGTATTCGGAGGTGCGTCAATTGAAGTACGACTTTGATCAGGTCTATGACCGAATGGGGTCGGACTGCCTCAAGTGGGAAAAGCAGCTGAAATTCGGTGTCCCTAACGGCCTGCTGCCGTTTTGGATCGCCGATACGGATTTCGCCACCCTGCCCCAGGCTGTTCAGGCCATGGAGAAGCGGTTGGAGCATCCTCTGTTTGGCTATACCTTCACTGGCCCCAGAACGCTGGGCACGGTACGGGACTGGTATGCCAGACGCCACGGTGTGGATCTGCCGGTGGAGTCTTATATGGCTCTGGAGGGCGTGGTCACTGTGATGTGGTTCTCTATCCGCGCGCTGACCAAGCCCGGGGACAAGGTCGCGGTGCTCACCCCTGTGTACGATCCCTTCTTCGCCATCATCCAGAATCAGGGGCGGCAGGTGGTCAACTGCCAGCTGCGGTACGAGAATCAGCGCTACGACATCGACTGGGACGCCTTGGAGAAGGTGTTCCAGGATGGGATCTCCGCCTTCATTTTCTGCAACCCCCACAACCCGGTGGGCCGGGTGTGGACCGCGGAAGAAGTGGAGCGCATCGTGCGTCTGTGCAAGCAGTATTCCGTCTATCTGCTCTCGGATGAAGTCCACGGCGACATCACCTTCTTTGGTCATCACTACACCTCGTCGGCCAGATTTGCAAGCATCTATGATCAGATGATTGTGTATACCGCCATCAGCAAGACCTTTAACATGGCTGGTCTCCACTCCTCCTGTGAGATCTTCCCTGACCCCGCCCTCAAGCAGCTTCAGGACAAGACCATGCGGGAGGCCTGGCTCATGGGCCCCAATGCTCTGGCCAACGCCGCCATTGAGGCCTGCTACACCTACGGCGACGAGTATGTGGATCAGCTCAATTCCTATCTGGAGGGCAATGTGAATCTGGTCATGGACTACCTGGCCCAGAACGCCCCCGTCATCCAGCCGGTGAAGCCTGAGGGCACCTACCTCATGTGGCTGGACTGCCGCAAGACCGGCCTGACCAGCCGGGAGATCTGCGACCGCCTGGTCAAGGATCAGGGCATGGCCATGGGCAGCGGCGCCGGCTACGGCAGCGATGGCAATGCCGATGGCTTTATGCGCCTGAACATCGGCTGTCCCCGCGCCACCCTCCAGAAAGGTCTGGAAAAGCTGGCCGCTTTTGCAAAGAGCGTGTAATTGCGACTTGGAGTGGAAGGGAGTATTCTGACAAATGAGTAAAAAACTAAACTTTACAGACTGCATGGGCTTCTGCATCGGTCAGATCGTAGGCTCCGGTGTCTTTGTCCTTACCGGCGTGGTCATGGGCCTGACCGGCCACGGTATGCCTTACGGTTTCCTGCTGGCCGCTGTCATCTCGCTGCTCCAGCTGATCCCCATGGCGATCATGGGCTCTGCCATGCCCGCCACCGGCGGCAGCTATGTGTACGCCAAGCGTCTCATTGGTCCCCGCGCGTCCTTTGTCTATCTGATGATCTTCGTCATGTCCCAGGTGCTCATTGCCACCTTCGCCCTGGGCTTTGCAAGCTACGTGGCGGCCATCTTCCCCAACGTCAACCAGCAAGTGGTGGCCGCGGCCGCCCTGGTGCTGGCCGTCATCGTCAACCTCATCGGCCTGAAGACCTCCGCCAGAGTCCAAAAGGCCATGGTGGCCCTGTTGCTCATTTCCCTGTTCATTTACATCATCTTTGGTCTGCCCAAGGTGAACTGGGACTATCTGGCCCCCTCCCTGGAGAATGTGATGCCCAACGGCCCCATGAACTTCCTGCAGGGCGCAGTCATGCTCTCCTTTGCCTGCGGCGGCGCCAAGTTCCTGGCGGAAAACGGCGGCGAGGTGGAAAACCCCGGCAAGACTATCCCCAGAGCCATGGTGGTCTCCACCATCCTGGTAGCCGTCTTCTACGCCCTGGTGGGCGTGGTGGCCTCCGGCGTGCTGCCCATTGAGCAGGTGGCCGGCCAGAACATCTCCGTGGTGGCCAAGTCCATCTTCCCCGCCCCCGTGTACCTGTTCTTCGTCATTGGCGGCGCCTGGTTCGCCCTGCTGACCACCCTGAACGGCACCCTGTCCTGGGTGACCCGTGGCCTGCAACGGGCCTCTTTCGACGGCTGGCTCCCCAAGAGCTGGGGCAAGGAGAACAAGAATGGCGCCCCTGTCATCCTGTTGGGCTTCTTCTTTGTGGTGGGCATGATCCCCATTGTCACCGGTATGAATACCACCGACATCTCCAACATGGGCACCGGCTGCTCCAAGCTCTCCGACCTGCTGATGGTCTACGCCTGCTTCCGTCTGCCCGACAAGTTCCCCGAGGTCTATAATAACTCCACTCTGAAGATGAAGCCCTCTACCCTGAAGGCAGTGCTGGTCATCGTCTTCCTGGTGCTGGCCGGCTCCTCCTACGTGAGTCTGTCCAGTCTGACCTCCGGTCAGTTCCTGGGCATGGGTATCTTCGTGGTGGTGGCTATTGTGGTCATGCTGCTGCGCCGCAACCACTTCCAGGACCAGGATGTTCTGAAAAGCACGAACAACGGCTGATTGCCGGAACTGAACAAGGAAACCGCAAAATAGTTGCCGGCCTTGGCTGGCAACTATTTTGCTCACTACGATTTCAGAGGAAGGAGGCGGCACCCGTGCGTTATGCCGTCGTCGGATTCGGCACCGCCGGTTATCATGCGGTGGAGTCGATCCGAGAATTTGACCAAACAGGCGAGATCCATGTCTATGGAGACACTGGACTCGCGCCCTACAACCCTATGCTGACCACCTATTATGTGTCCGGCAAACTGGACCACAGCGGGATGTTCCCTTTTGGGACCCTGGAGGACATCCAAGCGCAGCTGAAATTCGTCTATCACAAGGAGCGGGTGGAGAAGGTCCGCGCAGCGGACAAGGCCGTTATTACCGAGACGGGTGAGCAAACCTATGACAAAATCCTCATTGCCACCGGCGCCACCGCCTTCGCCCCCCCAGTGAAGGATCTGGCACCGGAGGACGCCTATGTGATGCGCACCGCCGCCGATGCCCAGCGTCTCAAAGACCGCCTGGAGGCGAGCGGCGTGGAGCGGGCCGTGGTGGTGGGCGCCTCCATGGCCGGTATCAAGGTGGTGGAGGCCCTCACCAAGTACGGCGTGCAGGTCTGCATGGTGGACCTGGCCCAGCACATCTTCCCCCTGGCCGCCTACCCCGAGGTGTCTGCCGTCATTGAGGGCCGGGTGGCCCGGAAAGGCGTGGACCAGCGCTACGGCGTGACCATCGACCACATGGAGGTCCGGGATGGCCGGAACATCGCCGTCATGACCGACGGCAGCGAGGCCGGCGCCGACCTGGTGGCCCTGTGCATCGGCACCCGGGCGGCCACCGGCGTGGTGGCCGGTGAGGTGAACATCAACCGGGGCATCGTGGTCAACGACCGGATGGAGACCTCCGTCCCCGGCATCTATGCCGCCGGGGACTGCTGCGAGGGCAACAACCTGGAGAGCAGCCAGACCCAGATCATTGGCCTGTGGGCCAATGCCAACCGGCAGGGCCGGGTAGCCGGCACCAACATGGCCGGGGGCGACGCCCGCTTTGAGGGCAATATTCTCCACAACATCACCCACTTCATGGACATGGACTTTATTGGCTTCGGTGACAACCGTATCGCCGGAGAAGTCCTGGAGTACGGCGACCCGGACCAGGGGCTCTACCTCCGGGTGGTGGTGGCCGACGGCCGGATCGCCGGAGCCAATATTCTGGACAGCTGCCGCATCAGCGGCATTGTGAAAAACTACATGCTGGGCCTGTTTACCGGGGAGAGCGCCCCCATTCCGGACTACCAGCGGGCCATGCTCCTCCGCGCGGGGGTGCCGGCGGAATTTATTGATCGAATCGAGGTGACCGTCCATGGACACGATTGAGGAACTGATGCACGCTAAGATCCCGGGCCCTGAGACGGGGATCGAGGTCAAGCGCACCGTCTGCGCCATCTGCAGCCCCGCCTACAACTGCGGTATCCACGCCTATGTAAAGGACGGGAAGCTGCTGAAGGTGGAGGGCATGGACGAGCACCCCAGAAGCTGCGGTGGCCTGTGTACCAAGGGCCTGGCCAACCGGGCCTATGTCTACCGGGAGGACCGCATCCTAACCCCCCTGCGCCGGGTAGGCCAGCGGGGCGAGGGCAAGTTTGAGCCCATCACCTGGGACGAGGCCTATGACGAGATTGCCCGCCGCCTGCTGGACATCCGCCAGCGGGACGGCGCCGACGCGGTGGCCTTCTTTGGCGGGTACAACAAGTGGTACCGCCCCTGGCTGCGGCGCTTCGCCCACTCCTTCGGTACCTACAACTACGGCACCGAGTCCTCCACCTGTATGACCTCCGGATGGATGGCCTGGAAGGTGGCCGCCGGGCAGCTGGCCCGGCCGGACATGCCCCACTGTGACCTCTACCTGGGCTTCGCCTTCAACCCCTACTACTCCGGCTACCTGAATGCCCAGGCCGCCGAGCGGGCCAAGGCCAACGGCACCAAGTTCATCGTGGTGGACCCCCGGATCACTCCCACGGTAGAGAAGCTGGCCGACCTGCACCTGCGCCCCTGGCCGGGCACCGACGGCGCCCTGGCCCTGTGTATGGCCAACACCCTCATCCAGAAGGGCTGGATCGACCGGGACTACATCGACCGCTATGTCCACGGCTTTGAGGCCTATGCCGAGTACGTCAAGGGCTTCCACGCGGGGAACATCGAGTCCCTCACCGGTGTGCCCTACGAGCAGGTGCTCCGGGCCTGTGAGATGATCCACGAGAGCCGCTCCATGGCCATCCACGAGAACAGTGCCCCCATCCCTCACCACAAGAACGGCCTTCAGAACTACCGGGCCATCATGTCCCTTTCCGCCATCACCGGCAATTTCGACCGGGAGGGCGGCCAGATCCCCACCCTGCACACCTTCACCCACCAGATCTCCGGCTTTACCACCCGGGAGGAAGAGTGGATGGATGCCACCGAGCCTGAGCATGTGCGCCCCGCCGTGGGCGAGGAGCGCTTTCCCCTGTGGTTCCACACCGAGCGGGAGATGCAGGTGGTGGACCTGTCCCGCCAGATTTTAGAGGAGAAGCCCTACCCCATCAAGGCCGTGTTTGGTATGGGGGTCAACTTCCGCATGGTCAACAATGACCGGAAGCTGGAGGAAGCCCTGAAAAAGCTGGACTTCTTTGTGGACACCGACCTTTTCCTCACCGACACCGCCAAGCTGGCCGACATCGTGCTGCCGGTATGCTCCTCCCTGGAGCGGGGTGAGCTGGAGACCTACCCCGGCGGCTACGCCTGGTTCACCCAGCCCGCCATCGACCGGGTGGGTGAGAGCAAATCCGATGTGGAGATCATCCGGGACCTGAGCGTCCGGATGCACCTGGGCGACCAGGAGCTGGAAGCCGGATACGAGGCCAATGTGGACGAGATGCTCACCGACGTGGGCGTCGCGGTGGCCCAGCTGAAGGAGGCCGGGGTGCCGGTGAAGGTGCCCCACTTCACCTCTTATGTGCCGGGCACCCGGCTCCGGGAGGGGTTGAACACCCCCACCGGCAAGTTCGAGCTCTACTCCGAGCTCATCGCCGCCCACCCCCAGTGGGGGCTGGATGCGCTGCCCACCTACTGTGACCCCCTGGACCAGGCCGACCCGGAGCAGTACCCCCTGGTGCTCTGTTCCGGCGGGCGGCTCCCCAACGCCATTCACTCCCGGTTGCACAAGGTGCCCTGGCTGCGCAGCCTGCGCAGTCATCCCACGGCGGACCTGTCGGTAGAGGACGCCGAGGCCCTGGGTCTGAAGGAGGGAGACGACCTGGAGCTCTACACTGCCCTGGGCTGCATCACCGTGAAGGCTAACCCCAGCGTGCGTATTCCCAAGGGTCTGGTGTTCTTCTACCACGGCTACTCCGAAGCCGATGTCAACTCCCTCATCCCCGGGGACCATGTAGACCCCTATTCCGGCTTTCCCGCCTATAACGCCACTCGCTGTGGCATCCGAAAGAAGGTACAGGCATGAGCCACTACGTCATTGATCTGGACACCTCTAAATGTATCTCCTGCGGCGCCTGTACGGTGGCCTGTATGGACCAGAATGATCTGGACATGAGCCGCCAGCTCCCCTACCGCAACGTATTCAATTTGGAACAGCGGGAGGACGGCACCGTACAGTTCCACCACCTTTCTCTGGCCTGTATGCACTGCCCCGATGCCCCCTGCATCACCGGCTGTCCCAGCGCCTGCATCTCTAAGGACCCGGAGACCAACCTCACCGTATTCGACACCACCAACTGTATCGGCTGCCACTCCTGCGCCATGGCCTGCCCCTTCGGCGTGCCCTCTTTCGGCCCCGACGGCAAGATGGTCAAGTGTGATGGCTGTTATGTCCGTGTCCATCACGGCATGCTCCCCGCCTGCGTGAAAGCCTGCCCCACCAAGGCTCTGCGCCTGGTGGATTTGGATGCCCCGGCGGAGATCCCCCCGGAGCACTCCCTGCGCACCGCTACCCTGGGTCCCCTGGCCCGGCAGGTGTGATTACGAAAGAAAACGAGCGGCGCAGCAAATGCTGCGCCGCTCGTTTTTTTCAAGATTACCGTCTGGGATTCAGCGACTCTCGTCCAGCTCCTCACAGCGGTGGCAGGCCACAAAATGGCCCGGCTTGATCTCCCGCAGGGTAGGGGTCTCCTTCTGACAGCGCTCGCAGGCATAGCGGCAGCGCTGGCGGAACCGGCAGCCCTCCGGCGGATTGATGGGACTGGGCACCTCGCCCTCCAGCTTGATTTGCTTACGGCTCATATCCTCCTCCGGGTCGGCGGTGGGGATGGCCGAGATCAGGGCCTTGGTATAGGGATGGAGGGGATGGTCATAGAGTTCCACATTTGTGGCCAGCTCCACCAGATTACCCAGGTACATGACACCCACCCGGTCGGAGATGTGCTTGACCATGGCCAGGTCGTGGGAAATGAACAGATAGGTGAGCTGATACTCCTTCTGCAGGCGGATCAGGAGGTTGACCACCTGGGCCTGGATGGACACATCCAGGGCGGAGATGGGCTCATCGCACACGATGAACTGGGGATCGACCGCCAGAGCCCGGGCGATGCCGATACGCTGGCGCTGGCCGCCGGAGAGCTCGTGGGCAAAGCGGTTGGCGTAGTCGGCCGTCAGGCCTACCCGGTTGAGCAGCTCGTGGACCCGCTTGCGCTTCTCCTCCTCCGAGTAGTGGAAGTGGACGTTCATGCCCTCGGTGATGATCTCGCCGATGGTCATACGGGGGTCCAGGGAGGCATAGGGGTCCTGGAAGATGATCTGGGCGTTCTTCTTGAACTGGAGCAGCTCCTTGCCGGAGAGCTTGGAGATGTCCTTGCCGTTGAACTTCACCGTGCCGGAGGTGGGCTCATACAGGCGGATCATGGTCCGGCCGCAGGTGGTCTTGCCGCAGCCCGACTCACCCACCAAGCCCAGGGTCTCGCCCCGGCGAATGCTCAGGGTCACATGGTCCACCGCCTTCAGCGTCGCCTTGCGGCTGACGCGGAAGTATTTACACAGGTCGGTGACCTCTATGATATTCTGCGTGTTCTGCTCGCTCATGACCGCGCCTCCTTCCCGTTAAAGCCGATTGTGCGGGGCGCATCCGGATGCTGCAGCCAGCAGGAGACTTTATGGGTCTCGCTGAGCACCGTCTCGGGGGGCATGCACTCCTTGCAGATCTCCATACAGTGTTCACACCGCGCCGCGAAGGGACAGTGGTTCAGGGGCAGGATCAGATCGGGAGGCGTGCCCTTGAGGGCGTAGAGCTCCTGCTTGCTCTCCTTGGCCAGAGTGGGCACCGAGCTGAGCAGCGCCCAGGTATAGGGGTGGCGGCCGTCCTGGAAGATCTCCCGGGTAGTGCCGCGCTCCAGCACCTGGCCGGCGTACATGACCTGCACCCGGTCGGCGAAGTTGGCCACCACGCCCAGGTCGTGGGTAACCAGGATGATGGCGGTACCCAGCTTGGTCTTCAGGTCCTTCAGCAGATCCATAATCTGGATCTGGATGGTCACGTCCAGAGCCGTGGTGGGCTCATCGGCGATGAGGATGTTGGGGCTGCAGGCCAGGGCGATGGCGATCATCACGCGCTGGCGCATGCCGCCGGAGAGCTCATGGGGATAGCTGTCCACCCGGGTCTCCGGGCTGGGGATATTCACCAGGCGCAGAAGCTCAATGGCCTCTTTCCGGGCGTCCTGCTTGTTCAGGTGCTTGTGGATCTTCAGGCTCTCCATGATCTGCTTGCCGATTTTCATGGTGGGGTTGAGGGAAGTCATGGGGTCCTGGAAGATCATGCTGACTTCCTCACCGCGGTAATTGCTCAGGGCCTTTTTGTCCATGTGGACCACGTCCTGGCCCTGGTAGCGGATCTCGGAGCCCTCCTTGATCTCGGCAAAGGGCGGCTTGAGCAGGCGCAGAATGGCCTTGGCGGTCACCGTCTTGCCGCAGCCGGACTCACCAACAAAGGCCAGGGTCTCCCCCTTGTCCAGGTGGAAGCTGACGCCGCGGACGGCCTTGACTTCCCCGGCGTAGGTATTGAACGAGACGTGGAGGTCTTTTACTTCCAAAATTGGTTCCATGCTATTTCCTCCTACTTTCTCAGCTTCGGGTCCAGCGCGTCCCGCAGTCCGTCGCCCAGCAGGGTAAAGGACAGCATGGTCAGCGCGATCAGGAGCGCCGGGAAGAACATCTGATAGGGATAGAACGCAAAGGTCTGCTGAGCGGCCGAGGCCAGCGCGCCCCAACTGGTGTTGGGCGCCTGGATGCCCAGGCCCAGGTAGCTCAGGAAGGCCTCGGAGAAGATGTAGCCCGGGATATCAAAGGTGATAGACACCAGAATCACGCTCAAGGTGTTGGGCAGCAGGTGCTTGATGATGATCTTCCAGGGGCTCACGCCCAGGGCATTGGCCGCCAGGACGAACTCCTGGTTCTTGAGCTGCATCATCTGTCCGCGCACCAGACGGGCGGTGTTACACCAGCCGGTCAGTGTCAACGCCAGCAGCAGGGTAAAAATACTATGGCTGTCGGTGATGACCGAGATCAGGATGACGATGAGCAGATAGGGGATGCTGAAAAGCACCTCCACGATGCGCATCAGAATGGTATCCACCGCGCCGCCGAAGTAGGCCGCAATGCCGCCGTACAGGCACCCCACGACGGTGCTGATCAGGGCGCCGACCACGCCGATGGCGATGGAGATCCGGCCGGCCTGCCACACACGGGAGAACAGGTCCCGTCCCAGAGCATCGGTGCCGAACCAGTGCTCCGCACTGGGCGCCTGGTTGATGGCTCCCTGATCAATATCTTCGTAGTTGATGCCGTTGATATAAGGCCCGACGATCACCATAATGATCATCAGAAGCAGTACCACCAGAGAGACGGTGGCGATCTTGTTCTCCCGGAAGCGGCGCCAGGCGTCCTTCCAGTAGCCGATCTGGGGCCGGGCGATTGCGTCGCCGCTGAAGTCGTCGGTCCCGATGACCTTGAATTTCTCTTTTGGGATGGGCTCTTTGACCATCGCTTCGTCCATCATAGCTCGATCCCCCTTAGTCCTTGGCTTTGATCCTCATCCGAGGATCCAGAATCCCGTATACGATGTCGATCAAAAGCTGTGCGATCACGAATAGCGCACCGAAAAATACCGTGGTTCCCAGAATCATGGTATAGTCCCGGTCATTGATGGACGAGATATAGTAGAAGCCCAGTCCGGGGATACCGAAGATCTGCTCCACGATGAAGGAGCCGGTGAAAATGCTGGCGATCTGTCCGCCCAGGATGGTGATACAGGGCAGGAACGCGTTACGCAGCACATGGTTCTTGACCACGTTGAAGGGCGTGACGCCCTTGGCCTCCGCCGTCAGGATATAGTCCTGATTCATCACTTCCAGCATGTTAGATTTCACATATCGGGCATAGGTGGCGATGGTGTTGAAGCTCAGGACGATCACCGGCAGCACCAGATTGGCTGGTTTGCCCCAGCCCGTAGTGGGCAGAAGGTGAAATTGTACGGTAAAGAAATATTGCAGCAGCGCCGCCAAGACAAAGACCGGGACGGTGATGCCCAGTATGGCGATGAACATGACCAAATAATCCGGCCATTTGTTTTTATTCAGCGCTGCTATAATGCCCAGTATGACGCCTATGGCGATGCCCAGCAACAGCGCCAGTCCTCCAGTGGTGCCGGAGACCCGGGAGTTGGTGGCCAGCGTGTCGGTGACGCTGCGGCCCGGATAGCGGATGGACTCGCCCAGATCGCCCTTGGTGATCAGGTTCTTCATGAAGATCACATACTGCTCCCAGACCGGCTTATCCAGTCCGTATTTCGCATAATAGTTCTCTCTGGTCTGATCCGGCAGATTGCGGGCCATGCTGGCCAGCGGGTCGCCCGGAATGCTGTGCATCAGGAAAAAGGTGACGGTAATGATGATGAACAAGGTCAACAGCATGTAGAAGACCCGTTTAAGGATAAATTTTAACATTCCAGTCCTCCCATGAACAGTTCGACAGTGAAGTGGTTTTTCTAAGGGGGCTGTTATTCAAATGGGCGCCCGGAACCCGGGCGCCCATTTGTGAGTTCAGCCAATCAGTTAAGAATCCTGCTGGATGCTCACGTACTTCATGCCGCCGTTGTTGCTGGCAAAGTAGTTGGTGGGCAGGTTCTGAATGTAGTTGTAGTTGAAGCGGTTCACAGTCTCATTGACCACCGGGCAGACGACACCGGCGTCATGGACCAGGATGTTCTCCGCCTGCTGGTAGAGGGCCAGCCGGGCCTCGTCATCCATCTCGCGGCCGGCCTGGGCCACCAGGGCGTCGTACTCCTCATTGGACCAGCCAGTGGGGATGGCGCCGGCGTTGGTGACGAACAGGGACAGCATGGCCATGGGGTCGTTGTAGTCGATGGACCAGACCTGGTAGCCCACCTGATAGTCGCCGGAGTTGATCAGGGACTGGAAGGTGCCCCACTCGTTGAACTCCAGCTCGATCTGGACGCCCAGGGCCTCTTTGTACACGGCCTGCAGGTACTCGCCGTAGTTGCGCAGCCACTGGGTGGTGCCGCCGAAGGAGAAGGTGATATCCAGCGTGGAGGGGTCAGAGCCCAGGCCCAGCTCCTCCATGCCCTCCAGCAGAAGGGCCTTGGGGTCGGGATTCTCCTCGATGAGGGTGGTCAGGGGCGCGGTGCCTTTGGCGCTGTAATCGGGGATGGTCTCGCCGCTGGCCACGCCCTGGGGCACCCAGCTGTAGGAGGCCAGCATGGTCCCGTGGTAGATGGTGTCCACCACGTCATCCCGGTCCAGAGCCAGGGTGAAGGCCTTGCGGATCTTCTCGTTCTGGAAGATGGGGTCCTGGGTGTTGTAGAAGTGGAACCGGACGGAGGGCGTCACATACTCGGTGAAGGTCACGTCATCCTTCTGATTGAAGCGGTCGATCCACTCAGGCTGACCCACGGTCACGATCTCCAGAGAGCCGTTCTCGAAGGAGTTGTAGCGGGAGTTCTCATCGCCCATGATCATGTAGGTGATGGAGTCCAGGCTCACATTGTCCTTGTCCCAGTAGGAGTCGTTCTTCTCCAGCACGAACTGGGAGTTGTGGGTCCACTGGGTCACCACGAAGGGGCCGTTGAACACCAGGCCGGCGGCGTCAGCGCCGTAGGTGTCACCCAGGGACTCGGCAATATCCTGACGGGCGGGATACATGGCCTTGCTGTAAGCCAGGGACAGGAAGTAGGGGGTGGGGCCCTCCAGAGTGATCTCCAGAGTCTTCTCGTCCAGAGCCTTCACGCCCAGCTCGCTGACCGGCATCTCACCGGTGTTGACCGCGTTGCCGTTCTTGATGCAGTCCGACAGGAGGAAGGAGATGGGGGAGCCCACCTCCGGGTCCAGGATGCGCTGGATGCCGTACACATAGTCCTCGGCGGTGACCGGCTGACCGTCGCTCCAGTTGTTGTCCCGCAGGTGGAAGGTCCACACAGAGCCGTCCTCGTTGGACTCCCAGGTCTCAGCGCCGGCGCCGGTGGGTACGTTTTCGCCGTTCTCATCCTGTTCAATGCGGATCAGAGGCTCCATCACGTTGATCAGGATGGCGTCACCCACCGCATCGTTACACCGGGACGGATCCAGGGTGGCCGGCTCCTCTGCCAGGGAGGTGGTCAGTGTCTGCTCAGCCGTTCCGCCGCCTCCGCCGCCGCAGGCGACCAGACCTGCCGTCATAGACAGTGCCAGGAGCAAAGTCAACAGTCGTTTTGCTTTCATGTTCTTTTCCCCTTTCATCACTCTGATTAGTCCTTACCAAAACCGGTGCAGCCCACTGGCACGGAATTCCGTGCTCATCGTGATTTACAACCGAATCTTGACCCCATACTTGAAGTGCTCTGCCTCCATCCCCTGTTCCACCATACGGCGCCGGGTGGTGAGCATATAGTGGTCCATGATGGCATCGCAGATCTCCTGTGTGTTTCCGGTACAGCACACATCATACAAGGCCTTGTGGATGGGATATTGCCGTTTCGTGGCCGCTGCATGGTCGGTGCTGCCGGTATAATAAGTAATGATGTTGCCTGAGTTTAGCTGGCTCCATGCCTTGGTCAGCCGCGGCAGTCCGACCTGCCGGAGGATCCCTTCATGGAACGCATTATCATAGGAGATGGAGGCGTGAAAATCCTGTTCCTCCAGGGTCTTCATCTTTTCCAGCGATGTCTCCATCTGCCGCAAAGTCTCCTGGGCCAGCTTTCCCTCGCTCAATTTCACCGCGAGGATCTCGTAGGTGGCGCGGAGAAGGTAGATCTCATAAAGGTCTACATCGCTGATGCGCTTCACCGAGCAGCCCACATTCCGGGTGTACTCGATGAGTCCCTCCTCCTCGATCTGCCGCAGAGCCTCCCGTACGGGCGCCCGACTGACACCCAGTTCAGAGGAAAGGTCCTGCTCCACAATTCGTGCGCCGGGTTTTAAATCGCCGTTTAGGATCTTCATGCGGATCGCGTCTGCTACCCGCTCCCGCAATGTCTTAAACTCAATTTCAGCCATCTTCCGCTTCCACCTATATTTCTCTATCTTTTTTATCGAAAGTTTCTTTTGTATATTGACTTTTGTTATACTTCGATGTAGATTAAGAACTGCCGATTGTATACAATCTACAATTCTGTTACGATTAATATACCACATTTCGATTGTGTTTTCAACAAATATAGAAGATTTTTTCAGGTTTTTTTGTGTAATTTTTTTCATACCCGTTTTTGTTAGCACCAAATTCATATAACGACACGCATTTTATGGACAAATAGGAGGTTTTTATGAACTTTGAAAATGGGATCGATTTTTTGAAACAGACCGTTCATACTCTGATGTCTACTGACAGTCCTACCGGTTTTACCCAGAATGCCCTGGAACAGGCAGAGACTCTGGTCCGGTCCATCGGCTACCCTACCCGCCGGACCCGGAAGGGAAATCTGGTGATCTCCATCGAAGGGCGGGATGAGTCCCACCGCGTGGGTATGTGTGCCCATCTGGACACTCTGGGTCTGATGGTGCGCTCCATCACCGATCAGGGCCGTCTGATGTTCACTGCCCTCGGCGCGCCCCTGCTCCCCTCCCTGGAGGGCGAATACTGCCGCATTTACACCAAAACGGGGGCCTGCTACACCGGCACGATCCTCTCCCTCTCCCCCGCCATCCATGTGTTCGGCGACGCCTCCACCCGTCCCCGGGATGACAAGAACATGGCGGTCACCCTGGACGAGTGCGTGCACTCCCGGGAGGATGTGATGGCCCTGGGCATCCGCCCCGGAGATTTCATCTGCTTCGATCCCAAGACCACGTTCACGGAGAGCGGCTTCCTGAAATCCCGTTTCATCGACGACAAGGGCAGTGTCTCCCTGCTCATCACCCTCCTGAAGCTGATGAAAGATGCCGGCGTCAAGCCCCGCTATCATACTGAAATTTCTTTCACGGTCTATGAGGAGGTGGGCCACGGCGCCTCCGCCGTATTCGACGATGTGGAAGAGCTCCTGGTGGTGGATATGGGCTGTGTGGGCGACGATTTGACCTGCACCGAGGAGCAGGTCTCCATCTGCGCCAAGGACAGCGGCGGCCCCTACGACTACGGCATGGTCTCCCGCCTGGTCCGTCTGGCCCAGGAAAACGGCGTGGACTACGCGGTGGACATCTACCCCCGCTACAGCTCCGACGCCAGCGCCTACTGGCACAGCGGCCATGACACCCCCGCCGCTCTCATCGGACCCGGCGTGTACGGCTCCCACGGTATGGAGCGCACGCACCTCCGCGGCCTTGTGAACACCATGAAGCTGGCCGCCCTCTATCTGGACCTGGCCTGATCGAACTCATTTTACAATTTCACTCTGATGATAGAGAAAGCCGCCTGCGAGGATTCGCAGGCGGCTTTCTTATCCGCTCCGGCTAATGCCGTGTTCTTCGGTCATTCTCTTTTCGGCTGTAAAAGCGGCGTTTCTCCCGGTACATCCACTGGTCCGCCTCATCAAACTGCTCCTTAAGGTCGCGCGGCGGGGAGTGCCAGGAAAAGCCCATTGAGCAGCAGATCCCGTTTTCTGCCATCCCGCTCTGCACTCGCTGGACGGCGGCCCGGAATTCCTCCTCCTCCATGGTATCCTCCACCACCACGAACTCGTCGCCCCCGGTGCGGTAGACTTTTTTACAAAATACCTGCCGGAGCTGCTCCGCAGCACGGCAGATCAGTAAATCGCCGGCGCTGTGGCCCTGGCGGTCATTGACCTCTTTCAGCCCGTTGAGATCAAAGCAGGCCACGCCCAGCCACTTGCTCCCAATGTCCGACTTCCTGTCGATCATTTGGTTGAATTTATTGCGGTTATACAGCCCTGTCAGGGCGTCTTCATAACTCATGCGCCGGAGAATCGCCGTCTGCTCCTGAAGCTTCTGCTTCTGGAGTTCCACCTGCTCCTGGAGGTACTCATAGGACTGCTTTGCCATTTGGGTGGGAAAGCCCACATCACCTTCCACCATTTCTCCATACGGATTGGAAATGTGGATATGACAGCAGCGCAGGCGGCCATCCACTCGCCGAAAAGCCGTGGTGATACGCTGATGGACCCGCAGGCTGATCTGAGTGGAAGCATCCGTGGCGATCCACATCCGTCCGCTGCACAGGTAAACTCCCGGCGCCATGGGAATCACGTGGTACTCTTCCTCCGAAATGTTGCACTTGGGGACCTGCCCAGCAAACTGCCGGAAAATATCAGTCACGGTCTTTCCGCCCGCGGCAAACTCGTTTTCCGCCGTACCCAGCCAGATGATGTCGTCATCGATCTGTGCAATCACGGCCTCCACGTCATTTTCACAGTAGTATTTTCGCACCATGTAGCTGGTCAGCTCGACAACTTCCCGCTTTTCCCGCTCCATTTCGTCCTGCACAGGCATCATCTCCCGCCTCTTTGTATATTATGATTATCGACCATTTTCCGGCCGATGCTTACATGATACGCGGGCTATCTGATGAAATTTTTCTTTCGATAAAGCAGAGGGTATTTATTGCTTTTTCTCCTTTTCAGCACTCCTCACCACTGCATGTGAGCTGCACCACCGTCTCGAGCATTGTCCCAGATTCCAAGGGCAGTTCTTTCACTTCCTGCCCATTTACGGGAACCGGGAAATTGAACACGATCTTCCTGATCCAGTTTCCGCTCTTCTGCTTTTCTGCTTTTCTGGATACAGGTCAATTCGTTCAATGAACGCCCGCATAAACTCTTTTTACTCGATTTCCGTAGCAGCGCTGTACACTTCATCAAATGCCAATAGAAGATGGTAAATGTTGTCTCCGAAGATTTTTTCCTGACGGATACTTTGAATCTGGCTCTTTACCTCATCCATCTGCGTTTCAATTTCTTCTATTTTACCATACTGTTCGTCATATCGGCGCTGTAAATCCAAAACTTTTCGATCGAAGTGCGGATCGTTAATATCAAGCGTGTCCATCTGCCGCTCCAGCCTTGCTTTGATACCCAAGTCTGACGAAGCTGCACCTGGAGTGCAGCAAGCTGTTTTTCCAAATCTTCAGTATCAACAGATGACCCGATCTTCTCCTTGATTGCCTTGGAAAATTGTGGGTCATTGACCATAGCCGAGATGACTGCCGCAACCATGCGGTTCATCTCTTTCTGCTCAAGGTTCACACGAAAGGTGCATTTGTGTCCGGTTGCGCCCAACGTGTTTTTGCAGTAATAGTAATAGCGGTTTTTCTTGTCCTTGCTGTGTGCCTTTACAATGTTACCATAGAAACTTTTGCCGCAGCATGGACATTTCAGAATGCCAGACAAGATATGCGCATGTTCCAGATCATTGACTTTTTCCCGCTTAAACGTGTTGCGCTTTCGTTTCTCCTGGGCCAGGTTCCAATCCTCTTCCGAAATAATCGCCTCATGCTGGCCCTCATAAATCGGAAACTCATCCTGCTCAACCATGTGCATCTCGTTTCTTGTCCCCAGCTTCTTTTCGGTCCTGCGCCTGCCATAAGCAATCTCACCCATGTAAACAGGGTTGTCCAAAACATTCTTCGCAAAATTGGATGAGAACCTAGGAATCGTACCATTCTGACGGAGCTTCTTGGTGTAACCATGGCTGTTCAGATAATTTGCAACGGAGACCAAGCCATCATTGGTATGAATAAATCGGTCATAAATCACTCGGATTAATTCTACTTCATCCTCGCTAATCACCAGATTGCCATTTTCGAGCCGGTATCCATATGGGGCAAATCCACCATTCCATTTTCCTTCACGGGCTTTCTGCTCACGGCCTGCCATTGTCTGTGTCCAAATGTTTTCACGCTCAATTTCTGCCAAAGCGGGACAGCTTAAACACCAACACAAACGAAATATCGTCCTTGCCCTCCTGGATGTCATTCAGCATCCGCTGGAACTCCAGCCACCCCTGAATATTCTTGCCGGAGAAGCCCTCATCAGAATACTCTCCGACAATCGCCATATCCTCATATTCGGCATACTTCCGCAGCTTATCCTTTTGGGCATCCAGACTGTACCCATCTACCTGTATGAAAGTGGAAACTCTTGTGTAGATATAGCACTTAGTTCGTCTTTTTCATGGCTGGAACTCCTTTCCCCGGCTTGTCCTGCCTCTGCCGGTGGTTTGGTCAATCCCTCATTACGGATGTAATACTCCAATAAGCGCAGAACATATTCCGGCGCATGACGGTTGTCCAATTCCCATTCCGTCACTGTCCGATAGGGGATATGAAAGAATTTGCAAAACTCCTTACGGTTCATGCCAGTCATTTCCCGCAGTTCTTTTATTTTGGTTTTGCAGTCCATCGCATCATCTCCATAAATAAAGAAATACACGTTGCGTAATTATTATAGCACCAGTCAAGTAATTACGCAACGTGTAAATTGTGAGTTTTCAAGCGGCGTCAGCAATGGAAGCTGTCTATCTGCCGGGCGACCTGCGGACCCGAATCGAGGACCTGATAAAGCACAACAAGATTTCTCAGGCTGAACCGGCCGCCAAAATCGGCATCACCGAGAGTAGCTTAAACCGTTTTCTGACCGGGAAGGTGGAAAAGCTGGGCCATGAGCAGGTCCTCCGCCTGGCCAGGGCCTTTCAGGTGTCTACCGACTTTCTGCTGGGGCTGACCGAAATCCCAGACCGTAAGAATTATGAGATCTCCGAGCTGGGGCTGTCCGTGGAGGCTGCCAGAAATCTGTATCTGGGAAAAGTGCAGTTGGATGTGGTCAACCGGCTGCTGGAAAGCCCCCGCTTTGCGGAGGTGACTTATCTCATCGGCCAGTATCTGGACGATACCATGGCCCAGGGATATGCGGCTTAGAATGAGATGATGGCCACCCTCCGCTCCATACTGCTGGAAACGGTACAGACCGATACCGCTGTGCAGGCGGCCCGTGAGGTAAATTGCCTGAAAGTGCCCCCCTATCAGGCCGACCTGGCTACCATCCAAAATCAATTTTGGCGGCGGTGCGGGAGGACAAGAAGGAAGTGGACAACGACCTGGAAGCCATCCAGCGCATCTCCAAAGCCGCCACCCGGAAGATGTTTGCCGAACTGACCAAGGGGCAGAATATGCACCACCCCTCCATTACCCCGGAGCAGATCGCACAGGCCGTTACCAAAAGTGTGTCCGGCATGAATGGCGTGAATCAGGAGGCCCTGAATCAGTTTGGGCAGGCGTTTCAGGCGCTCTTGGAAAGCACCCTGACACCGCCAACGGCGAAGAAAAAGGATGAAGCGCCGAACAAATGAGCAGCTGTGCGCCCTGGTGCAGACGGGGGACGCCGGGGCCCGCAGCCTGCTGGTAAAGCAGAATCTGGGGTTTCTACATAAAACTGCTGGGGAGCTGTACCGGAGCATGAACCTGACCCAGAGTGATTTGTGTGTGGACTGCGACGATCTGGTTCAGGAGGGCAGCATCAGTCTGTTGAACGCCGCCGCTGGGTTTGACACCAAGCGGAAAATGAAGTTTCTGACCTATGCGGTCCCTACTATTCGCAACGCCATGACCAACCTGATCCGGGCGGAGCTGACCCAGTTCGAGCAGAAGGTCCTCCATGGCGAGAACATCTTGGGCATTCAGATTATCCGCCTGGAAGAAGTGCGAAGTGAGGAGGAGCAGACCCAGCGCATCGAGGCCATCGCCCATCCGCTGGCACGGTCTCCAGAAGAAAATTATATCCAGAAAGAAACGCTTGCAGAGCTGTACCAGGCCATGGGAAAACTGTCCGCCAGGGAGCAGACCTACCTTCTGTATCGGTTCGGGTTTACAGATAATATGTCCCACCCCCTGATCGGGACGGCACTTTCATCTCACCGAGAGCCGGGCGAAGCGCACCGAGGGACAGGCGCTGGACAACCTGTGGCTGGAGCTGCCTTGGTGGTTTTAGGGGGAGTCGCTGCGGCGGGACGGAGGCTTGATATACCTCTGCTTTCTTCTCCGGGCAGGCGTATTTTGCCCGCTGTGCAAATCCTGATTTCGTCCGTATCCGCACAAAATCCGCCTACCCTACTGCCGCCGAGAAGGGTCTACCTGCCGCCTATCTCCCCAGATTGCAGACAGCGCCGCCCACCCCTTCCCGGCGTCAGCCGAAAGCAAAGGTATAACACACGACTTTCCTGCGGAAAGTCGTGTGCCAAGGAGGGCAGCGCCCTCCTTGGGATACCTCCTGCCAAGGGGAATGCTGTTCCCCTCTGGACTTCCTGCCTGTCCGTGCAGTGGTTATCCATCCTGTTCCCGCACGATGGATAATCCCCAGCTCAAACATGGAAAACAGGCACAGAAATTTGTACAGATAAAGGAGAGATTTTTGTGCTTGCTTTGTTCAGTAACAGTAAATCAGAAAATAAATTGAATATTTTGGAATGGATTGAATTCCCACAGTGACCGCCTCTCTTACTTGATTTCAGCCAATACATCCTCCAACCATGCATAATGGAGGGCTTAAACCTCCCTGTTGGTAGATCGCTTAGCAGCAGGGAGGTTCTTTTTGTGCTGTTGTGTGGCATCTGCTTGAACTAATACGTAGTCAAAATAAAGCATATAAATTATAAAATATGATAGGGGCATCTTGAAATAACAATACATTTTGTATATTTCGACAAAATACACGCCAGGTTTTTGGATAAATAATAGGTTGAAGCCGGTTGAACCCTATGGTAATATAGACCTAACCCAGATTGAATACGTATTCTATTCTTTGTGAGGAGGCGGTTCGATGGCAAACTATCAGGCAGCCAAGAATTTGGTACGAACTTACTTTGAAGAATTGGAGCGCAGCCAGGCCGATGAAGTGGACAAGGTTCTGGTGCGCTATACGTCCTCAGACTACCTGTGGCGGGGCGTCTACCCCTTCCGCGAGCAGCATGGGGCAGCGGCGGCCGCAGAGGTCTTCTGGAAGCCGTTAAAGCGGGCTCTGGCCCATATGCAGCGCCGCATGGATATTTTTATCGCCGGAAACAATGAGCTGGATGGAGAAGTCTGGGTCATGTGCATGGGGCAGTTCATGGGGCTGTTTGACCAGGATTTCCTGGGCATCCGCCGCACCCGGAAGATGCAGCACCTCAGATTTGCCGAGTTCAACTGTGTCCAGGACGGAAAGATCACCAAAACCGGCGTGTTTGTGGATCTGATTGGCTTTATGATCGAAGCCGGTGCCAATCCCATGCCGCCCCAGACGGGCAATTTCTTTGTTTATCCGGGGCCGCGGGATCACAACGGCCTGCTCTTTGAGGACGCGGACCCCGCCGAAGGGGTCAGGACGCTGGACCTGGTGAACAAGATGGTGGCTGACCTGGACGAGCTGAACAAAAGCGGCTCCATGGGCTGCCCCCCCGAGGTGCTGGAAAAGGCCTGGGCGGAGGATATGATCTGGTATGGCCCTGGCGGGATCGGGGCTTCCTATACCATCCCCCGCTATCAGGAACAGCACCAGCTCCCCTTCCGGAACAATCTGAAGGGCAAGACATTCCATGGGCACGTATGCAGATTTGCCGAAGGGAACTTCGCCTGCTTCTTTGGCTGGCCCAACCTGACCAACACCCCCATCGGCGGCTTTTTGGGCATGCCGGGCGGCGAGGTGCCCGCCGACATGCAGGTGGTGGATGTCTACTACCGCAAAGGCGACAAGCTCTCGGAGAACTGGGTGCTCATTGACCTGCCCTACTGGCTCAAGCAGCAGGGGCTGGACATTCTGGAGCGGACCAAGAATATTCTCAATCGACAGGAGGAAATCTAAATGGCTGAGACCAAGACGGCTGAGACCAAGACGGCTGAGATCAAGACGGCTGAGATCAAGACTTCCGGCACAGCGCCGGCGCATCGGGATGACGTGAAGGTTTTTTACGGCGACTCGTCCCAGGTGACACCGGTTGGCGTCTATGACTACAACGATTTCTCGGTCCAGACCAAGCGGGAACAGAAGATGCCCGGCTTTGACCCGCAGTACCGGGACTTTGTGGACTATATCATGAAGATCACCCATCAGATCTGGGAGGAAAAGGGGATCGGCGTCATCTACGACACCTACCACAACAACATCACCATGCACTGCGGCTCCACCAACCTGGTGGGCATCAAGGACGTCATCTCCAACACCCTTCAGACGCTGCACGCCTTTCCCGACCGCCGTCTGATCGGCCAGAACGTCATCTGGTCTCCGATGGGGCCAGAGGGCTTCCTCTCCTCCCACCGCATCCTCTCCACCGCCACCAATCTGGGCCAGAGCAACTTCGGCCCCGCCACCGGAAAGAAGATCAACTTCCGCACCGTGGTGGACTGTGCCACCACCAACAACCGCGTCCATGAGGAGTGGCTGGTGCGGGACAACCTGTGGATCGTGACCCAGCTGGGTCTGGACCCCCACGCGCTGGCCAAGGAGATGGCCCGCACCAGACAACGCCGGACGGGCCTGCAGCGCAGCTATGGGCTGTGCGAGTCCATGGAAGGCCAGTTTATGCCCGAGCGCTACACTGCCCGGGACAACGGCGTGGGAGAGCGCATCCTGGAGATGGCCAACCACATCTATGCCGGCAAGTACATCAATGAGGTCAAGGACTATTACCACGACAATGCGGTGGTGCATTTTGTCTGCGACCGGGACCTCAACGGCTACGATGAGATACAGGGTATGCTGATCAGCCTCCTGTCCTGCGTTCCCAACGGCAGCTTCGAGGTGGAGCGGGTGACCTGCAACCAGCGCCCCCGTGAAAACGGCTATGACGTGGCCATGCGCTGGCGCCTGCGGGGCCTGAACGAGGGGATCGGCTTCTTCGGTGCCCCCTCCGGCAAGCCCCTGGAGATCATGGGCATCAACCACCTGTACGTGCTGGACGGCAAGATCCGGGAGGAGTGGTTCACCTTCGACGGCCTGGATGTGCTCTGCCAGATGTACCTGGGAGACGAGGAGGCGTAACGCCGCCGGAAGGGAGGAGACTTGATGAATCAGGCGACACAGAGCGGCGACAGCGAGATCGTCCTGGGCAAGGACTACTCGCCTGTCAAACGGTGGATTGCATTTCTTTCTATCGCGATCATCTACTTTTTCTATTGCTACAACTTCATGATCGGTACCTTTATCAAGCCGACCATGATCGCTGCGGTAGCCGAGGGCGGCTTCGGCTTTACCCTGCAACAGTCGGAGGAGATCTTTGCCGTGATGTCCTTCGGCACCATCCCCGGCACGTTCCTGTTCGGGTGCATTTCCGCCCGGCTGGGCAAAAAGACCACCCTGATCATGGTGGCGCTGCTTATTGCGCTGAGCACCTTCATCCCCATGCTGGCGCCCACCAATGTGCTGTTGTGGAAAGGTGCCCGCTTCGTCTGCGGCGTGGTGCTGGGTGCGGTGTTCGGCACCGCCATGCCGCTGGTGGCCGACATGTTCCCCAAAAAATACAGGGGTAAGCTGGCCGCTACCCTGACGGCGCTGTATTCCATCGCCATGATTTTCGGCGGGCAGATGTACAGCCTGCTGGGGGATGCCAACTGGAAGGTCCTGATGTATACGGCCATCATTCCCCCGGTGGTGGGCGCGGTGCTGGCGCTGTTCTTTGTGCCCGATGACAGCGCGATGGCCAAGGAGCAGTATCAGCAGGGCAAGCAGAGCGGCGAGCGGATCAACTATCTGAGCATGTACAAGGGTAAGTACCTCTGGATCGGCCTGGGTACCATCCTGCTCTCCGGTGCCAATTTCACCGCCTACTCCGCCTTCTCGAACAATGCGACCACCTACTTGGTCACGGGCCTGGGGATGACTGCCGCCACCGCGGGGGCGATCTACAGCCTCCAGGGCACAGGCCAGCTGGTGGGCTACCTGGTCTGGGGCTTCCTCTCCGACCGCCTGGGCCGGAAGTTCCCCGCCATCGGCATGGCGCTGAGCGCCGTGGCCGTGTTCATCTACACGCGGCTGGGCGGAAGCGACACAACACTCTTCTTCGTGGTGTCGGTCCTCATCGGCTTTATGGTGGGCTATTCCGGCCCCTGGGGCGCCTACTACACCGAGCTGTTTCCCGACAAGTTCCGCTCCCTCTCTGCCGGAATGTCCTTCAACGGCGGGCGCATCATCTCCACCTTTGCCATCCCGGCCATTGCGGGAACTGCCGGCGGGGCGCTGGGCATGATGCCGATCTTCTACATTGCGATCGCGGTGTTTGCCGCGGGAACGGTGGTCTGGTGCGTGCTTCCCGAAACGCTCAAGCGCAAATAAGTCTGACCACAGTTGGTGCTTTACGAAGGGCCGCAGCCTTACGACAGGTTGCGGCCCTTTTCACAAAAAATAGAAATATCCATCAGATATTGATATACTGTAGACCAAACGGACGGAACGGCAAATGGATTGAGACGAAAGGAGAAGTTGTATATGCGGAAGTTGGTTCTTTGCCTCCTGGGGTTTGTGTATCTGATCGGCAGCGGCATTGTCCCTCCTTTGATGGATCTGTGGAACCGGGAAGGATACCTGGGTCCCATTCCATGTTTTTTTGCGGGGCTATATTTGCTGGCGGCGGCACTGGTACTGCTGACCCTTTTCCTGTTTTGGTGGGAGCGGAATGACGATACCTTTGACATGTAATTTCGGTGCGGGAAAGAGAGGAAGTCAATATGATTCAAAGCCCCATTCCTTTCCTCATGATGCTGGTCTATATCGGCATTGTGATCTGGATGTCCTGGTATCAGGGATTTTCCAAAAAGGCAATCGAGCGCAAGAAGAATCAGACCTTTGAGGACTATCTGACCGGGGGAAAATCCAGGAATGCCATGATCGTGTTTCTGATCACCATCGTAACGTTCTATTCTGGCACGACCTTTACCGGACGCGTCGGATTTTTCTATAACTTTGGTGTGGCCGGTCTGAATTCCGTGCTCTCCTGTTCTGCAACGGGCATGGTGATGTACTTCCTGAGCGAAAAGATCTGGCCCCTGGCCAAAAAGTACCGGCTGTCCACCCTGCCCGATATCATGGAACTGCGCTACCAGAGCCGCTGGGTCAAGTTCGTGGTGTCCCTGACCATCGTGTGCTTCAATATCATCTGGCTCATCACGGAGATCCGCACGCTGGGCCTGGCGATGAACATGGCCTCCGGCGGTAAACTGCCCATCATCCTTGGCTCTGCGATCGCCTTTGCTATCATCATCATCTACGTTTCCACCGGCGGCATCCATTCCGTATCTATGGTGGACAGCTTCTCCGCCTGTGTGATGCTGGGCGGCTCCCTGGTGGTGCTGGTGTCGATTGTCAATTTCTTCTACGGCGGCAGCATCAGCGACATGTTCCACTCCGCCGGCGACGTGGCCAGGGAGCTCTATGCCGGGCAGAGCCAGGCGTCGATCTATACGCTGGCTTCCACTGGCAGCTACAACCGCCCCTACTGGATCTCCAGCGTGGTGTTCAGCACCCTGTGCATGCTGGTATATCCCTCCAACTTCATGAGCATCTGCCTGGCCAGCAATGTGCGTGAAGTCAAGAAGTCCTCCATCGCCACGGCTGGCGCCGGTATCTGGCTGAGCATCTACGGCATTTTCGGCGTGTGTGTGCTGGGTGCCGCCGCCAAGGGCTTCAGTATTACCGATCCGCAGTCCGGCATTATGGAACTGTGCCATATCATGGGGAGCCCGGTCCTGCTGGGCCTGGTGTGCACCTTCATTCTGGCTGCCGCCCTGGGGACTCTGGACAGTACCTTGATTGCCCTGTCTGGCCTTGTCTCCAACGATCTGCTGACCAATCTCATGCATGTCAGGAACCACGAGCCTCCGATCGGTTACGACGGCGGCCACAGCGCTGCCGCCATCCAGAATCGTGTGCAGCAGAATGCGGAGAAGGAAGTATTCCGTACCCGTGTGATCGTGGTCGTGCTGGGCCTGATCGCCTTCTGTATCAGCAGCACCGATTTGCCCCTGCTTACCCTGATGACCGATATGGCCAGCAATGGCATCTCTCTGGTGGTCCCCGCGGTAGTGGCTGGCCTGTTCTGGAAAAAGGCGACGCCTCAGGGCGCTATCGCCGCAGTGATCGCTGCGGAGGCGACCTACATCGGGATGTATGCTGCCGGTATGCGCTATGTGTGGGGCGGCTTTTTCCTGGGGCTGCCTGCTTTGATGGTGGGTGTCGTGGTCATCGTGGCGGTCTCTCTGATGACGCAAAAGGACTTCTATGCCAGGCATGAGGCGCAGTCCGATGTGTTCAAGGACTTCTTTGAACGCGGGCGTGTTTCGGCCTGGATCCGTGAAAATATGCCTGCTAAGCAGTGAAAACCCGCTCGTTGCGGCGTTTCTCCCGGCCGGTTGTGGAATCCTCCGAGCGGTGGTATAATGACATTTACCACCAGATATCTGCAATCTGTACGGTTATGACTCAATCTCTGTAAGGCGAGGTGTGGAACAGGTGGTTATCAATAAATTTCCATATCACAAGTCGGCCACCTCCCGCGATGTGGCCCGGCTGGCCGGGGTGTCTCAGTCTACAGTCTCCCGCGTGTTTGCGAATCCAGACGGGAAAGGGACTACCGCCGCAGTCCGGGAGCGTGTACTCAAAGCGGCAGCCGAACTGGGGTATCGTCCGAACTTTGTAGCCAGAGGCATGATCAGCGGCAAGACAAATATCATTGGAGTCGTTTTGGGAGAGGGAATGGGGCCTTTTTACCACGCCATTCTGGACCGGCTGATCAGCGTCATACAGGCCAGCGGGAAGCAGGCGCTCATGTTCAAGGTAGATCAGCGGGACAACATCGACAATATTATATCAACAGTCCTTCAGTTTCAGGTCGAGGCCATCATTGTAACCGCTCCGGCCATGGCCAAGGATATTAACAGGCTGGAAGTAAAAAGCCAGATTCCTGTGATCCTGTTCAACCGCTTTATCCAGAATACCGATCTGCACACCGTCTATGTAGACGCGATCGAGGGAGGCCGCCTGGCCGCTGAGTATCTGTTCAAAATGGGGCACACCGAGATCGCCTGCATCCGCTATCATCAGGAAACCCGGGAGGAAAGCGAAAAGCAGATCGGATTTCTGGGTGAACTGCGCCGGTATGGCTTGTGTCAGGTATCCATTGAAAAGGCCGATTACACCTATGAATCCGGTTACCAGGTGTGCAGAAAGATTCTGGATATGGACAGACGGCCCACAGCTCTTTTTTGTACCAGCGATACGATTGCCTTGGGAGCTATGGATGTAGCCCGAAATGAGTTTGGTCTGCGCATTCCAGAGGATCTGTCCATCATAGGCTATGATGACATACCGATGGTACAATGGAAAGCCTATAATATGACCACGATACGTCAGCCCTTCAATAAATTGATCGATGAAACTCTGTCTATACTTGATTGTATTCAGAAAGAAGATCCTTCACAGCCTATCATCAAACTGATTCAGCCCACTTTGGTAGAACGGGCTACGGTCAAACATATCGTGTGATAAATTGCAGGTAGAAGGTAGACATTTACAGTTTACCAAACGATCGGGATGCTGAAAATTTGCTCATATGTATCCATGAGAAAAGTGCAGTAGTATTGCTGAAGGATACCTATAAAATATCAAAAATATCCAGAACAGGAACTCCGGTTGCGAAAGTCTGAGGCAGAAACAGCATCGAAAGCCTCCCTGAATAGTGTTTCCACAAGTAATGTGGCATAATAGGAACAACAGCCCAGAAAGAATAACGTGTTTTGAATTTCATGCACCGGAGCACCATGGTGAGATTTGCCGTCGTACTACGGGAAATGGGGCACGGTATATCAGTGTTTTTGCAGATGGTGAGACAAGGGAGTCCGAGAAAAACTACTGGAAATACTGATAGATGAACCGGATTTTGAATGGCTGATGATTGATGCAAGTCACTGTAAGGTGTAGCCACATGCAGTAGGGTCCAAAGGCGGCAATCAGGATATAAGCCGTACAAAAGGGGGCTCAAGACCAAAATTCACCTTGTCGTGGATGTAAATGGTATGCCGGTCCGAGTACTTATCACAGAGGGTACCCGAGATGATTACAAAGAAGCTATTCACCTGACTGATGGCATATCTGCGGAAACACTGCTGGCTGATCGAGGGTATGACACAAACCAAATTGTTGCTTATACTGCTGGTACTTGGATGAATATTGTCATTCCGTCAAAACGAAATCGCAAATAGCGGAGGAAATACGACCGTTATTTGTATTGGCTTCGCCATTTAGTGGAAAACGTTTTTTTACACCTGAAGCGATGGAGAGGTATCGTAACACGATATACTAAAAATACAGCATCTTTTCTCGTTACAGTACAAATTCATTGCAATGCTACTTGGTGTGCGTTTTAGCTTAAACTTGTGTGTAGACACTATTTAGTTCGCCCCCCAAAATCGTAGACTTTTATTCAGACTCAAAAAAGTTATTCCATTTGTGCATCAATTGGAGCAACAACTTAAGGCTAAGAATATTATATAAAACAACACGGATGATCCGCCAATCGGCAAATCATCCGTGTTTTCAATATCAGATCATCTGGAAGTGTTTCAGCGCATCCACAATGGCCGCTTCCTATTCCGGCGGGCACTTGGGCTGCTTGGAATTTTCGGACTTGGGCTTATTGTAGTTTTCCCGCTCGATAATGCCATACTTCTGCTTGACCTGAGCGATATAGAGGTGGCTGACTTTCAGGCCGGTATGCTCCAGCACATACGCCTTGATCTGGTCATAAGTCGCGCCCTTCTGAATCCCGGACATATCCATATTCTCCAGTGAGAACTCCACACGCACCTACTTGGAGTCGATTTCTCCCTTGGAAAGCTGGACAACTGTTTCAACATGGGCGGTACGGGGGAAGAGGTCCACCGCTGTCACCTGCCGGGCGGTATAGCCCCGCCGGGCAAAGCGCTCCAGATCCCGGCCCAGGGTGGCCGGGTCGCAGGAGACATATACGATCCGCTCCGGGGCCATCTGCGCCACAGTGTCCACCACGTCCTCGCTCAGGCCCTTCCGGGGCGGGTCCACGCACACCACATCAGGGCGCACTCCCTCCGCCGCCAGCTGCCGGGCGGCCTCCCCCGCATCACCGCAGAGGAAGCGGGCGTTGGTGACCCCATTGCGCTGGGCGTTCTGTTTGGCGTCCTCCACCGCCTCGGGCACCACCTCGGCGCCGATGACCGTTCCGGCCCGCTCCGCCATGGTGAGACCGATGGTGCCGATGCCGCAGTAGAGGTCCAGCACCGTCTCCCCGCCGGTGAGGCCCGCGTACTCCGCCGCCTTGCGGTAGAGCACCTCGGTCTGCTCGGGGTTGACCTGGTAGAAGGAAGGCACTGACAGTCGGAATGTGAGCCCGCACAGCACGTCGTCCAGATAGTTCTGTCCCCACAGGGTGCGGTAGCTGTCCCCCAGGATGACATTGTTACGCTTTTCGTTGATACCCAGCACTACCCCCACCAGGCCCGGCTCGGTGGCCCGGAGAGCCCCCACCAGCTCAGTGAGGTGGGGCGCGGCGGTGCCGTTGATGAGTAGGCAGTAGAGGGACTGTCCGGCCCGGTTGGTACGGACATACACATGGCGCACCAGCCCTTTTCCAGAGCGCTCCTGGTAAGCCGGGATGTGGTACTGCTTCATCCAGTTCTTTGTGGTGGTGCGCAGCCTCCCAGCAGCCTCGCTCTGGAGCAGGCAGTCCACCACATCAGTGACAGCGTGGGTGCGCTTCTGGTAAAAACCGATATGAGGCCCGGGGGCCACCGGGAACTGGGCCTTGTTGCGATAGCGCTCCGGGTGCTCCGCCCCCAGCACCGGCGGCACCGGCAGGTCCACGCCCCCGATACGGTGGAGGGCGTCCTCCACCCGGCGGCGCTTGGCCTCCAGCTCCTCGGCATAGGTCATGTGGCGGTAACAGCAGCCGCCGCAGCGCTCATAGTAAGGGCAATCGGGATCCAGACGGCTGCTGGAGGCCACCTCCACCGCCGTCACATGGCCCCAGATAGCGCTGCGCCCCACCTTATCCAGATAGACCTGGCAGGTCTCTCCCCGGACGGCGCCCTTCACAAAGACCACTGCTCCGTCCAGCCGGGCCACGCCCGCGCCGTCACTGGCGTAGTTTTCAATGGTCAGACGCTGGGTGGTATGTTCTAAGATGTGATCCATGGCTGAAGCAGCTCCTCGAAGACAGAATAGGGGACCACCGTCTCAATGGGTGAATTCCCGGGCACACCGGACAGCTCGTCCGGCTGGAACCAGAAGTGGAACCCCTCGTCGGTGAGATAGAAATGGTCGGGCTGGAAGGCCGCTTTCACCGCCTCTGCGGTGACGTTTCCCCCCGAAATCAGCTCGGCCACGCTGCCGTGGGCCGTGAGGTAGGAGTAGGCGGCGTCCGCGGCGGCCAAGCCGTCGGTAAAACACTCGGCAAAGGTGAGCTTATGCCCGTCCGTGCGGTCAAACTGCTCCCCCATGCACAGCACCGTGGGGTGGGCCATCCCAGTCCCGCCGGCATAAAACTCCCGCCGGAAACTGAGCACCCGCTGGCTCTGATACGTCATCTGGCTGGTAATTTCCTCCAGAACGGGTGAAAACTCATAGCCTGCGGCGGTGGACACCTCATAATCACTCTTGGCGTCCATGAAACGAGAGTTGGCGCTCCCCAGCAGATTCTCCCCCTCCGCCGTGTACCATCCCGCGATGGCAGTCAGGACTTTGGAATCCCCTTTATTGGAGAAATCAGGCAGGGTATAGCTCACCGTCAGCACCACGGTCCCGTCATCGGCCGTAAACACCTGGGAAAAATTCTGACTGCTGAGCACCGGGTCCACCAGCGGCTCGGGCGTAGGGCTGGGCGCGGCGGTGGGAGTCGGCGTGGGGCTGGGGGT
>DYBS01000069.1:9750-9958 GCA_019418525.1 Clostridiales bacterium | reverse complement strand
GACGTGGGGGGCTCAGTGGCCCGTACGCTGCTCTTTGACGCCGCGACGGGCCAGGCCTGCGTACGCAGCTATGGAAAACCGGAGCTGATTTTTTGATTTAAAACTGAGAAAGCGGGGAACGGCATGGTGGATGAAGGAAAAAGCGGAATTTTGTTGGAAACTGGCACCAATGAGATCGAAATTATGGAATTTACCATTGATGGGAATC
>DYBS01000069.1:0-9740 GCA_019418525.1 Clostridiales bacterium | reverse complement strand
TGAAGCCTATGCCGCACACACATCAGGCGGTGGAGGGGATCTTCAAGCCCCGGGATATGGTCATCACGGTGGTGGATCTGCCCAAGTATCTCACGGGAGAGGAGCATCCCCACCGGGAGAAGGACCTGTTTATCGTGACCAATTTCAATCAGATGTTCGTGGCCTTCCGGGTGGACAGCGTCGTGGGCATCAGCCGCATCTCCTGGAAAGACATTCAGAAGCCGGACAGCACCATCTCCGGCGGCGCGGACGGTGTGGCCACCGGTATCGCCCAGTGCGGCGATGATTTGGTCAGCATCCTGGACTTTGAGCGCATCGTGGCGGAGATCGCCCCGGAGACCAGTATCCAGATCAGCGAGGTGGAGGCCATGGGCACCCGGGAGCGCAACACCAGCCCTGTCTGGGTGGCGGAGGACTCCATCCTCCTGTCCCGGATGATCCGGGACTCTCTGGAGCGTGCGGGCTATACCAACCTGCGCATGTTCCCCAACGGGGCCGAGCTGTGGGAGGCCCTGCAGGCCTGCCCGCCGGAGGAGCTGAGCGATCAGGTGGCCATCATCATCACGGACCTGGAGATGCCCCAGATGGATGGCCACCGCCTGACCAAGCTCATCAAGAGCAGCCCGGAATATCGCAGCATCCCGGTGGTTATCTTTTCCTCCCTGATCACGGAGGAAATGCGCCGCAAAGGCCAGGAGGTCGGTGCGGATGAGCAGCTGAGCAAGCCGGAGATCGGACATCTGATCGGAGTGCTGGATGAGCTGCTCAGCCGGAACAAAAAGCAGAAAGGGGAATCGGGACGATGAGCAGTAAGTACATCGTACGTCAGCCCATTAAGGATCTGGAGAAACGCATCGTCGGCTATGAGATCCTGTATCACGGAGAGAATCAGGCCTTTGGCGGAGAGGACGGCGCGGCCGCCAATGACTTCGCGGCGGCCGACACCATCTACAATTTTCTCACTCTCAACACCGACAAGTTGCTGCGGGGTGCGCTGCACTTTATGACCTTTACCACCACGCTGCTGATGAAAAAGACCCCCCGCCTCTTTGACAAGAATGAGCTGGTGATCCAGATTGACGACAGCGTCATCATCCATCCGCTGGCCATGCACATGATCCAGCAGTACGCCCGGGAGGGCTACAAGATTGCGGTGAACGAATTTCAGTTCGCCCCCCGGTATCTGGCCATGCTGGACAGTATCGACTACATCAAACTGAATTTCCAGACCATGCAGGATCTGACGCTGAAGAACATCATCGAGATCGCCCACAGCATGGACAAGCGGTGTATTGCCGTGGGGATCGACCGGGAGGATCTCTATCAGCGGGCGGTGAAGCTGAAGGTGGACGCCATGGAGGGGACAGTGGTGGCCGAGAAGATGGCCCAAAAGACCCACAACAGCGGCTATCTGCAGAGCAATTTCTTCCGCCTGATGGTGGCGGTCATCCGGGATGAGCCGGACATTGAGGAGATCGAGAAGATCATCTCGGTGGATGCCACCCTGACCTACGGCCTGCTGCGCATCGCCAATTCCCGCTACTTCTCCCTGCGCAGCAAGGTGACCAATGTCCGGCAGGCCATTATGACCATTGGTCTCAACGAGCTCAAGCAGTGGGTCTATCTGCTCAGCGCCAGCAACGCGGAGAACCAGATGGATGAGGGCGCCGAGGAGTTCCTCCGACTGTCCCTCATGCGGGCCCATTTCTGCAGCAGCCTGACCAACTACGCCAAGCAATTGCCCATCTCCAAGTCCGACGCTTACCTGATGGGTATGTTCTCCACCCTCAACTATCTCATCGACGCGCCGCTGGATGAGATTTTGAAGCAGATCCCTCTGTGCCAGGAGGTCAAGGACGCCCTGCTGCGCCACAGCGGGCGCAGCGGCATGCTCTATGATTTGGCACTGTGCTACGAGCGGGCGGACTGGTCCCAGATCGACCGCTTGGCTGGGGAGCTGGGTATCCAGACCAATCTGCTCACCAGCCTGTATTTCAGCTGTATGGAGGATGTCAACCGGATCTGGAGCGACATCACTCAGGCATCCAATGAACGACCCGAGCTGAAGGAAGAGGCACAGCCGGCAAAGCAGTAAGAATCCAGTGGAACATTTTTTCGCGACGGGCGAAGAAAGGGATCCGCCCGGACTGCGAAAGCGTTTCGGGCGGGTTCCTTTTGCCCTGATTCAGGACAAAAGGAAGAAAGGGGGCGTTGACCCGTGAATCCGGGACAGGAAGAACGGATGCAGGCACAGCTTGAAGTGCTGAATATCCTGGGAGACAGCGGCGACGACTACCTGTTTTTGTGGGAGATTGGGACCGGACGTCTGTTTTTTGCCGGGGACATCAGCACGCGCTATCCCATCACACAGGATGAGAGCCATTGCTATACCATCCAGGACTGGTATGGTATTGTTTATGACAAAGACCTGCCCAATCTGCGCCGGGAACTGAAGCGGGTGAGCCAGGGCAGGGTGAGCCGGTACAGCCAGGAGTACCGCCTGGTGGACCGGGACGGAAACCGGATCTGGGTCAACTGCCGGGGACAGTGCCAGCGAGATGAGAAGGGCCGGCCCCTGACTCTCATTGGGCGCATTTCCTCCGCCGCCATGGAACTGAAGATCGACCCGCTGACTGGGGCCTTCAACGCCGCCCAGCTGACCGAGGATATAGAGCAGATCCTGGAAGCGGGTGCCCCCTGCTTTCTGTTGCTGATGGGAGTGGACAACCTCAAGCACATCAACCTGCGCCACGGCCGGGACTACGGCAGCCGCATCCTGCGCCTGATGGCGGATACCCTGGAGGAAGTGGCGGGGATAGGACAGCGGATCTACCGCCTCAACGGAGACTGCTTTGCTGTCAACCTGGCCGTCTCGGAGCAGAAAACGGTGGAGGAGATCTACCGGCAGCTCTGCCAGCGGATGAATGACTACTGTACCATTTCCGCCGGTGTGGTATCCTACCACGAGCACCAGAATGTGGACGCCAGCGCGCTGTACCAGTATGCAGAGGAGGCACTGGACAAAGCCAAGCGGCTGGGAAAAAATACCTTGGCCTTTTTCTCTCAGAAGGACTATGAGGAAAAGTTGTCCACCGTGGAGCTACAGGAGGAGATGCAGCAGAGTATCCAGGACGGTTTCTCCGGCTTTTCCGTGTGCTATCAGCCTCAGATCTGCTCCCAGACCTATGAGCTCTTCGGGGCGGAGGTGCTGTTGCGCTACCAGTCGCCCACCCGCGGTGTGGTCAGCCCGGTGGAGTTCATCCCTGTGCTGGAGCAGACAGGAATGATCTGCTCGGTGGGGCTTTGGGTGCTCCGCACCGCCCTGAACCAGTGCCGGGAGTGGCGGAAAACCCTGAAGGAGATGCACATCAGCGTCAACATGTCCTATGCCCAGCTCAGCCAGGAGAACATCGCCGCCCAGGTGCTGGAACTGCTGGAGGAGAGCGGGCTACCAGGCGATGCGCTGACCCTGGAGGTCACCGAGAGTATGCAGCTTCAGGACTACCTCCACTTCAACAAGCTCTTTTACCAGTGGAAACAGTCCGGCATCGAGATCTCGGTGGACGACTTCGGCACGGGCTATTCCAGCTTGGGCTATCTGAAGAATCTGGACATTGACGAGATCAAGATCGACCGCTGTTTTGTCAGCGGCATCCAACACAGTGCTTACAACTACCGCCTGCTCAACAACATGGTGGAACTGGCGCGGTCCTCTCAGATCCGGGTCTGCTGCGAGGGTGTGGAGACCCGGGAGGAGCTGGCGGCGCTGGAGGAGCTGGGGCCGGACCTGCTCCAGGGCTTCCTGTTCAACCGGCCCCTGACCCGGGAGGAGTTCCAGCGGACCTACATCGCCCAGGATACGCCGGAGTACCAGTGCTATGCCGCGTTGAAGCGGGAGCTGCACCGGGTGAAGTGGAGCAAGGAGCAGTTGCCCAAGGATATGTACCCCACCACTGAGACGTTGGAGACCATCGTGGAGGCGCTGGATGAGATCGTGTACGTCAGCGATCTGGTGACCTATGAGCTCTACTACCTCAATCCGGCGGGACGGCGGCTGACCGGAGCTTACGACTACAAGGGCCGCAAGTGCTACAAGGTGCTTCAGGGCAAGGACGACCCCTGTGAGTTCTGCACCAACGGCTGCTTGCGCAAGGAGCGCTTTCACATCTGGGAGCGGTACAATGAGACGCTCAAGCGCCATTTCATCCTCAAGGACAAGCTGATCCACTGGCACGGGAAGCTGGCCCGGTTAGAGCTGGCGGTGGATATCTCTGAGCGGGAGATCGTCAGCCAGTCGGTGCGGGAAAAGCTGGATTTTGCCGAAAATATCCTGACCTGCGCCCGGACACTGGTGGAGGAGCCGGACATGGAGCGGGCCACCAACCGGATGCTCTCCGCCGTGTTGGAGTTTTATCAGGCCGACCGGGCCTATTTCTTTGAGCCTGAGCCCGGTACGGACGGGCTGTGGAGCAATACCTATGAGCAGTGCCGGCAGGACGTGGAGCCTGAGATGAAGAACCTGCAGCGGGTGCCCGCCTCGATCCTCCACCGTTGGATGGCCCTCTTTGAGCAGAACACCTCGGTGATTATCTCCAATCTGGAGAGCCTGCGGGAGGAGGAGCCGGAGGAGTGGGCCTTCCTCCACCGACAGAGCATCCGGCGGCTCATTGCCGCTCCCATTCACCGGGCCGGCCAGCTGGTGGGCTTCCTGGGCGTGGACAACCCGCGCCACTGCATTCAGGATGACACACTGCTCCGGACCCTGTCCCTCTTCCTGGTCAACCGCTTCAACCGGAACAAGACCGAGGAGCGGTTGGGCGAGCTGCTGAACCTGCACTACCGGGATGTGCTGAAGGACACGGATCTGGGTCTGTGGTTCATCCGCTTCGACCCCAACAGCGACCGGCGGGAGCTCATTGCCGATGAGACGATGCGCCGGGTGCTGGGGCTGGAGCGGGAGCTGATGCCTCAGGAGTGCTACGACCACTGGTACAGCCGCATCCACGACGGCTACTACCAGTATGTGAACCTGGCGGTGGAGAGCATGATTCGCTCGGGCCGTGTGGTGGAGCTGGAATACCCCTGGCAGCACCCCACTCTGGGCGAAGTCATGGTGCGCTGCACTGGAATCCGGGCGGCAGACACCGGCGGGATGATCTGCCTGGAGGGCTATCACCGGATCATCTCGGAGCTGGAGCGCCCTCAGTTCTTGCCCGATACCCCTACAGGAGAGGTCTTTGAGTTCAACGAGCGGAAGGGGAGCATCTACTTCCACACCGGCCGTACCCTGCTGGCCGGGGAGGCACGGCACGAGGAGGACTTCCCGCACTGCTGGCTGGAGCAGGAGATGGTACACCCCCACTTCGCCGAGCGCTTTGAAGAGCTGTTCTGCAATGTACAGCAGAACAAGGACACGGATGGCGAGGAGATGCTGCTGCGCTCCAAGAAGGGCGGATACGAGTGGTTCAAGGTGCGCACCCGCCACCTGGGCACAGAGGCCCAGGACCGGAATACCATTCTGGTGCTGCTGGACGCGGCCGATCAGGAGCGGGTGCTGCAGCTGGAAAACATGCGTATCCGGGAGTTCTACCACGCCAGTCTGAGCGAGGCCATCGCCTATGCCGAGATGGACCTGGAGGGCGGACAGCTGAAGGCTGCCGGCGGTCTCTGGAGCGGCTATGAGAAGGAGTATAGCGAGGAACAGGGGAACCTGCTCCAGTTCATGTGGGAGCGCAGCCAGGATATGATCCGGATGCAAGATACGCTGGAGGAACAGACCCAGCGCGGCAGCTGGAAAGAGATACTCGCCAATGGGGAGCCCATCCAGCGCTACCGGTATCAGCGCCGGATCGACGGGGAGTGGCACTGGGTGGAGCTGGTGGTACACCGCTTCCGGGAGCAGTTTAGCGAGAACATGTATGCGCTGCTCTACCTCAAGGACATTGACGCCCAGGTGCGCAAGGAGCTGGCCCAGCAGAAGGCGGCCAGCCGGGACCCTCTGACCGGCGTATACAACCGGAAGGCCTTCCAGAGTGAGGTGTGCCGCTATATGGAGGACCCGGCAGAGGCGGGACAGGGCGTCTTTATTCTTCTGGATATCGATAATTTCAAGACAGTCAACGACCAGTATGGACATCTGGCGGGCGACGAGGTACTGTTGTATGTCACCAAGCAGTTGGAGAGCACCTTCCGCCGACAGGATCTGGTGGGACGGCTGGGCGGTGATGAATTCATGGTATTCCTCAAGGGCGCGGTCTGCCGGGAGATTCTGGACCAGCGTATGAAGGGGCTCTATGAAGAGCTGGGGGCCTACCCGCGGGTATCCGTGACCTGCAGCGCGGGGATTGCCTTTGTGGAGCGGGAGAATTTTTCCTACCAGAACAGCATCCTTCAGGCTGATATGGCCCTCTACCGGAGCAAGCAGGACGGCAAACACCACTACACCTACGCAGAAGAGGAACCGCTGGCCGAACAGTGAGCCATACCGCCTGAAAGGCGGAAAAAGGCCCCGGAAAATCACGAAAATGGATTCTCCGGGGCCAATTTACGATTGCGCACGGATTACGGGTTCTGAACATGCCGGGCAAGGCGCTTATCCTCAGTGCGGATGTGGGTGACGAGGGTAGCCACCACCCGATTCAGGTCGCCCAGCGCCTTGACAGTGGGACCCTCCCGCAGCAGCTCCTGGGTGGTCAGCGTCAGCTGCTGCCGGTACCCGTCGTGGAATTTTTTGTGATTGGCATAGCCCGGATAGCTGGTCTGCATCTGGAGCCGCTCTTCGTCTCGGAAATGCTTCATCACATAGTCGTTCAGGAAATTTACCGTTGATTGGATCTGCTCCCGGCCATTTCCAGTGGCACAGGCATCCATCAGGCGGTTCACGGCCTCGAAGAGCAGGCGATGCTGGGAGTCGATCAGCGCATTCCCAGTAGTCAGTTCAGGGGTCAGTTCGTACTTCATGGTTTTGGGTACTCCTTTTTGTGTTACGGATTATTTGTGAGATTGTCAGGAGCTCTCATTAATCAATATCGACTGGCAGCCGAAAATAATAATAGTTATTGATAATATTTTTCTGTCAGGGAGTGAGTACCCAGGGACCCGGAGCGCGGGAGGAGCGACAGAAGAGAAGGGAGAACTTCACTATGGAGCTTTTGAAGGACTTTTTTGAGGAATTTGATGAGCTGGTATACATTGCGGATGTAGAAGACCATGGGCTGATCTATATGAACAAGCGCCTGCGGGAGTTGCTGGGCTATTCCCGGCAAGAGCAGTATGCCGGGAAAAAATGCTATGAGGTTCTGCAGGGGCGAAAATTGCCCTGTCCGTTCTGCACCAACCAGCAGCTTAAAACAGGAGAATTTGTATCCTGGACCCATAAAAATCCAGTGCTCCAGAAGCGCTACCTGATCAAAGATAGTCTTATCCAGCTTCAGGGCAAGCCGTGCCGCATCGAAATAGCCATCGATGTGGATTCCGAAGTGGTGGGCAGATCTCCCTATTTCTATGCCCGCAGTGAGACGGTATTGAACGAGTGCCTTCAGCGGGTTTTTTCCACCACTGACCCGGAGAAGGGACTAGAACTGGTGCTGGCCTACCTGGGCGGTACCTTCGGGTGTGACCGGGTGTATGTCTTTGAGATCGACGAAGCCGAGCGGGTCAACAACACCTATGAGTGGTGCCGTGAGGGCGTGGTTGCCCAGCAGGAGATCCTGCAGAAGGTGCCTCTGTCCAGCATCGACTGGTGGATGAAGGTCTTTCAGGAAAACAAGGTACTGGTCATTCAGGACCTGGAGGAGATTCGCACCCAGTACCCGGTGGCCTATACGATCCTGAAGCCGCAGAATGTGACCTCTCTGGCGGCGGGTCCCATCAGTGTGGAGGGCAGAGTCACCGGCTTCCTGGGGGTGGACAACCCCGACCGGGAGGTGATGAGTCTGCTCACTCCCATCCTGAACGTGATCGGATACTTCGTGGCGGCCCTGCTGCGGCAGCGCAACCTCCTTAAGCGCCTCAATACGCTGAGCTTCCACGATCCCCTCACCGGGGCGTATAACCGAAACGCCATGTTTGAGCACAACGTGCAGCTCAAGCCGCTGAAGAGCGTGGGAGTGGTCTACTGCGACATCACCGGCCTGAAGCGGACCAACGACTCCATGGGCCATGACGCGGGCGACAAGTTGATCCAGCACTGCTGCGGCATGCTGCGGGAAACACTGCAGACCAAGTGGATCTACCGCACCGGCGGCGACGAATTTGTGGCAGTGTTCCGGGACTGTGAGGAGAAGTGGTTTCTGGACAACGTGAAGGCCCTGCGGGAGCGGATCGGGCAGGACCGGCACCACATGGCAGTGGGCTATGCCTGGTCGGATCAGCCGCCCTTCCATCTGGAGTCCCTCATCACCCAGGCCGATAAAGTCATGTACCAGGACAAGCGGAACTACTATGCCTCCAATTACCGTAAGCCCGGTATCGACCGCAGAAACCCCGACGGGGAGCGGAACACCCAGCCGCAACAGAAGGACAGCCTGTTTTACCACTTCCTGTCCAACACGTACTGCGATATGGAGCTCATGTTTCGCTCCATCTCCGAGCGGAACTCGGTGGGCTACTTCTACTTCGGCGACATGCAGAAAGATCTGTTCTATATTTCAGACAATATGCGCGACGAGTTCGGCTTCCGGAGTAATGTGGTGCCCGGCCTGCTGCGGGAGTGGGCCCAGCGTATCTCCACCCCTGTTTTTCGGGAGCTGTACTGGCAGGAGCTCAAAGACATGCTCCGGGAGAAGCGGAGGGTACACGACCTGCGCTACCAGGTGCGCAACGCCAGCGGAAAGAACATCTGGATCCGCTGCTACGGGATCCTGAAATGGGATGAGGAGAAGAGCAAGCCCCTCTTCTTCTCCGGACGGGTCACCCACCAGGATGACGAATTTGTGGTGGACCCCGTGACCAATTTCCCCCGGGAGTCGGCGGTGTTCAGCCGCATGGACGAGATCCGGAAAAACCGCCAGACCTGCCTGACCATCGGCTTCAGTCTCAACAATATCTCTGAACTCAACAGCACCCGGGGCCGTACGTATAGCGACCACCTGGTCCAAAACATCGCGGAAGAGCTGATGAACACGCTGACGGGGAAGATGTCCTTCTACCGTCTGGAGGGCATGCGCTTCATGGCGATGGTAGACCCCTCCTGTCAGGAGAGCCGGAATGAGCTGGTGGGCCAGATCCGCAGCATCATCGAGTCGGGCTACCGCACCATGGGCCTGTCGGTCCACCACCCATGTTCCTTTGCCCTGATGGAGTACCCCCAGTCCCAACGTTCGCCCGCCGACTTTCTGGAGGACATGTCCTCCCTCATCAAGGTGGCCAAGCACGACTCCAAGCAGTTCTACATTGAAAACTCGGAGGCCAACATCAAAAAGATCAAGCAGATGTCCAATATGGCCCTCTCTTTGACGCGGGATGTGCTGCAGGGCATGGAGCATTTCCGCATCGTCATCCAGCCGGTGGTGTCCTCTCAGAGCGGAAAGGTGGTGGGAGGCGAGGCGCTGCTGCGCTGGACCTTCGAGGGGAAGGATGTATCTCCCGCCGTCTTTATCCCCATGCTGGAGAAGGAGAACCTGATCCAGCTGGCCGGGCGTTGGGTCTTTGAGCAGGCGGTATGCAGCTGTATGCGCCTGGTGACCCATATCCCCAGCTTCTATCTCACCTTCAATGTCAGCCTTCAGCAGCTGTCGGAT
>DYBS01000068.1 GCA_019418525.1 Clostridiales bacterium | reverse complement strand
GCGAGGCGGCCGGGCGGGACTGGAATGGCCTGGAGATCACTCTGGACAAGACCATCCCCGTGTGCGCCGGACTGGCCGGGGGCAGCTCCGACGCCGCCGCCGTGCTGCGGGGGCTGAACCGAGGGCTGGAGCTGGGCTATTCCGTGGAGGAGCTGGCCAAGATCGGCGAACAGGTGGGCTCCGATGTGCCCTACTGTGTGTATGGGACCACCATGCGGGCTGAGGGCCGGGGCGAGGTGCTGACGCCGCTGCCCCCGCTGCCCTGGTGCTATGTGGTGCTGTGCAAGCCCGCCTTCTCTGTGTCCACGCCGGACCTCTTCCGGCGCATCGACGGGGTTAAGCTCACCTGCCGTCCCGACACCGCCGGCATGGAGGAGGCCCTCCGGGCCGGAGATCTGGCCGGCGCGGCCCGACGGATGTATAATGTGTTCGAGGACGTGCTGTCCCGCCCGGTGGGAGCGGCAGTGGCCGAGATCAAGGCCACCCTCATCCACGCAGGGGCCCTGGGTGCCTGCATGAGTGGCACCGGCCCCACCGTGTTCGGCCTCTTCGACGCCCTGGAGCCGGCCCGGGCGGCCTGCGACGCGCTGCGGGCAGTCCACCAGGAGACCTTCCTCACTGTAACCGTATAACCAAACCGCGACTGCGCGCCCCGTCCTTCGGGATGGGGCGCGTTTGTGCCATCCGGGGCGTCCGGTCCCGGAGAAGGGACGAATACGAACATTCTGTAAAAACTTTTGTCTGAGGCCTATGCAAACTGCGGAAAATAAGTTACAATAGCGGAAAGCAGAAGTAAGGCCCGCTCCGCCCCACGCCGGGGGAGGGGCTCCAATCAAGAGCGAATATAAAGGGGTTGAATCATGATGAGCGAACCGCAGTACAAGCGGGTACTCTTGAAGATCAGCGGAGAGGCCCTGGCCGGCGAGGCCAGCCGAGGCCTGGACTTTGGTGTCATCGGCCAGGTCTGCGACGTCATCCGCCGCTGTGTGGAACTGGGCGTCCAGGTAGGCGTCGTGGTGGGCGGCGGCAATTTCTGGCGCGGCATCAAGGACGGCAGCGGCAAGATGGAGCGCACCCGGGCCGACCACATGGGCATGCTGGCCACCACGCTGAACTGTCTGGCGCTGGCCGACGTGTTGGAGCAGATGAATGTGGAGGTGCGGGTCCAGACCGCCATTGAGATGCGGGCCATTGCCGAGCCGTACATCCGTTCCCGGGCCATCCGTCATCTGGAGAAGGGCCGCGTGGTCATCTTTGGCTGCGGCACCGGCAACCCCTTCTTCTCCACCGATACCGCCGCGGTGCTCCGCGCCGCTGAGATCAATGCCGACGTGATCCTTCTGGCCAAGAACATCGACGGCGTCTATTCCGCCGATCCCAACAAGGACCCCAAGGCGGTGAAATACGATTCCATCACCTATGATGACGTGCTGGCCCAGCACCTGCAGGTCATGGACTCCACCGCCACCAGCCTGTCCATGGATAACAAGATCCCCGTCATCCTCTTCGCGCTCAAGGACCCGGAGAACATCCTGCGCGTCCTGAAGGGCGAGAAGATCGGAACCATTGTGAAGGAGGAACCGTGAGATGAACGCCATCCATAAGAGTTACGACGATAAAATGCAGAAGACCATCGAGGTGGTCAAGAGCGACTTTGCCAGCGTCCGCGCCGGCCGCGCCAACGCCGCCGTCCTGGACAAGATCAGCGTGGACTACTACGGCAGCCCCACCCCCATCAATCAGGTGGCCGCCATCTCTTCTCCCGACCCCCGTACCCTGACCATCCAGCCCTGGGACGGCACCCTGCTCAAAGCCATTGAGAAGGCCATCCAGACCTCCGATCTGGGCATCAACCCCCAGAACGACGGCCGTCTCATCCGCCTGTCCTTCCCCCAGCTCACCGAGGAGCGCCGCCGCGACCTGTCCAAGCAGGTGAAGAAGTACGCCGAGGCCGGTAAGGTGGCCATCCGCAACATCCGCCGGGACGCGGTGGACAGCTACAAGGCCATGAAGAAGAAGGGCGAGATCACCGAGGACGATCTGAAGGAGTACGAGAAGGAGATGCAGGATCTCACTGAGAAGCGCTGCAAGCAGATCGATGAGCTGACCGCCAAGAAGGAAGCCGAGCTCATGGCGGTGTAAGGAACACACCCTCTTAAATATGACCTGGTGCGGGGCGCGCTGCGTCCCGCACCAAATTCTGATTTGGTAGGATGTTAGCTATGCCCATCTTCAAAGCAAAGGACCGGGAGACGGCCCAGGTGGACTTCTCTCGCCTGCCCCGGCATGTGGCCATCATCATGGACGGCAACGGCCGCTGGGCCAAGCGCCGGGGCCTGCCCCGGACGGCGGGCCACGCCGCCGGTGCGGAGACCTTCCGCACCATCGCCACCTACTGTAAGGACATTGGCCTGGAGTATCTGACCGTCTACGCCTTCTCCACGGAGAACTGGAAGCGCCCGGAGGAGGAGGTCTCCGCCATCATGGGTCTTCTGAAGAAGTACCTGCTGGAGGCCATCGGCAAGATGGAGAAGGACCGGGTGAAGATGAAGTTTTTAGGGGATCTGTCCCCCCTCAGCGACGAGCTGAAGGAGCTTTGTCTCCGCACGGAGGAGATCTCCACCCACTACGAGGGCTGTCAGGTGAACATCTGCCTGAACTACGGCGGCCGGGACGAGATCGTTCGGGCGGCCCGGGCCCTGGCGGCGGAGTGCGCCGCCGGACTGCGGAAGGCGGAGGACATCACCGAGGAGGACCTGTCCGCCCACCTTTACACGGCGGGGCTGCCCGACCCGGATCTGGTGATCCGGCCCAGCGGGGAGCTGCGGCTCTCCAACTTCCTGCCCTGGCAGTCGGCGTATGCTGAGTTCTACTATACCGATGTGCTCTGGCCCGACTTCACCCGGGAGGAGCTCAACAAAGCTCTGGCGGCCTATCAATCCCGGTCCCGCCGGTTCGGAGGTGTATGATGGGAAAACGAATCCTGGTGGCGGTGATCTTTATCCCGCTGATCTTCGTGGTACTGTACGGCATCTCACCCCAGTACCCCATCGTGCTCCCCGTGGTCATCGCGGGTCTCTCCATGATCGCGGTCCACGAGGCCCTGTGGTCTACCGGTTTTGTCAAGCACGCCCGGGTGTCCGGGTACTCTATCATCCTGGCGGGACTCATTCCCTTCTGGGTGTATTTCCACGGGAATGAGGAGGGGGCTCTGGCGGGCCTGTTCGTCTACGTGGTCCTCCTTTTCTGTGAGGCCATCGCCAGCCGTCAGACATTAACCCTGGCCAAAATGGGGGGAGCCTTCTTCCTGGCAGTGATGATCCCCTTCTTTCTCTCCTCTTTCCTGCGCATTCGCAATATGCAACACTGGGAGTACCTGATCCTCCTGCCCTTCATCGCCGCCTTTGTCAGCGACGCCGCGGCTCTCTTTGCCGGGATGCTCTTCGGCAAGCACAAGCTGGCCCCCCATCTCTCCCCGAAAAAGACGGTGGAGGGGGCTGTGGGCGGCTTCGTGGGGGCCATCCTGGCCATGTTGCTCTACGGCGTGGTGCTCCAGGTGGGCTTCCAGCATGTGGTGAGCTACCCCATGCTGGCCCTGTATGGCGCTCTGGGGAGTGTGGTGTCCCAGCTGGGCGACCTGTCCTTCTCCTATATCAAGCGGGAGTACGGCATCAAAGACTATGGCAACATCTTCCCAGGCCACGGCGGCGTACTGGACCGGTTCGACAGCGTGATCTTCTGCGCCCCCGCCATCGAGCTGCTGGTGCGCCACCTGCCTGCCATCCTGTCCTGAGGAAGGGGGGTTCTTCGTGAAGCGTAAGATTTCCATTCTGGGCTCCACCGGCTCCATCGGCCGGCAGACCCTGGATGTGGTCCGCGCCGGCGGCGACACGGTCCTGGCCCTGACGGCCAACCGGGACGTGGCGCGGATGGAGGAACAGTGCCGGGAGTTCCACCCGGACCTGGCCGTAATGATGGACCCGGAGGCCGCGGCCGATCTGCGCACCCGCCTGGCCGACACCGATATCCGAGTGGAGCAGGGGATGGAGGGCCTCATCGAGGCCGCCACCATCCCCAAGGTGGACACGGTGGTCACCGCCGTGGTGGGCATCGTGGGCCTGCGCCCCACCATCGCGGCCATCCAGGCGGGCAAACGTATCGCCTTGGCCAACAAGGAGACCTTAGTTTGCGCCGGTGAGCTGGTGATGGACGAGGCCGAGCGCTGGGGGGCTCAGATTGTCCCGGTGGACTCGGAGCACTCGGCCATCTTCCAGTGCCTCCAGGGCTGTGTGGACCGGGGAGAGGTCAAGCGCATCCTGCTCACCGCGTCGGGGGGCCCCTTCTGGGGCAAGACCCGTGCGGAGCTGGAGGGGGTGACCCTGGCCGACGCCCTCAAGCACCCCAACTGGTCCATGGGGGCCAAGATCACGGTGGATTCGGCCACCATGATGAACAAGGGGCTGGAGCTCATCGAGGCCATGCGGCTCTACCGCCTGCCGGCGGAAAAAATTTGCGTGGTGGTCCATCGGGAGAGTATCATTCACTCGGCGGTGGAATACTGTGATAACGCGGTGATCGCCCAGCTGGGGGTCCCCGACATGCGCTTGCCCATCCAGTACGCCCTGACCTGGCCGGAGCGGACAGCGGCGGTGGCGAAGCCCCTGGACCTGTTCGCCTGCGGCAAGCTCACCTTCGCTCCCCCGGACGAGGAGACCTTCCCCTGCCTGACCCTGGCCCGGCGGGCCGCCGACATAGGCGGGACCGCCACGGCCATCCTCAACGGCGCCAATGAAGTGGCGGTAGGCCGCTTCCTGGCCGGAGAGATCGGCTTTCTGGATATCCCGCGGCTGGTGGAGCGGGCCATGGCCCATGTCACCGCCGGGGCCGCGTCCACCCTGGAGGACGTGTTCGAAGCAGACCGGGCCGCCCGGGCCTGGGCCGCCGAGTGACCCATCCCGCCTGGGACGGCGCGCCAAGCGCCGTCCCATTCTGTTTCTTTCGGAGGTTTTATGCTCTACATTATCCTTGCGATCCTGGTATTTGGCCTGCTCATCGCCGTGCACGAGTTCGGCCATTTCATCACCGCCAAGCTCCTGGGGGTGAAGGTCAACGAGTACTCCATCGGCATGGGTCCCGCCCTCTACAAAAAACAGAAGGGGGAGACCCTTTACGCCCTGCGTCTGCTGCCCATCGGGGGCTACTGCGCCATGGAGGGGGAGGACGAGGAGACCGGCGATCCCCGCTCCTTCCAGAACAAGCCCGCCTGGCGCAAAGTAATCATCCTGGTGGCCGGGTCGTTTATGAACTTCCTGGCCGGCGTGGTGATCCTACTCCTCCTGTCCATCCCGGCCACCGGGTACCAGCTGCCCACGGTGGGCGGCTACCTGGAGGGTTACGGCGTGGAAAACTGCGGCCTGCTGCCCGGCGACCGTTTCCTGAAGGTGGACGGCCATGGTGTGTGGACATATAGTGACGCCAAGTACTTCCTGGACCGGGCCGGGGACACAGTGGACCTGGTGGTGGAGCGGGACGGGGAAAAGGTGACCCTCAACGATGTCCACATTCCCTTCCAGACCAAGGAGACTGAACAGGGCACCACCCGGCTCCGGGGCCTCCAGATGGGCGTGGAGGTCATCCCGGCCACGGTGGGCAGCCGCATCACCATGACCCTGCTGGACGCGGCGGACATGGTGCGCATGGTGTGGTTCAGCCTGGGCGACCTGGTGCGGGGCGCGGTGGGCCTGCGGGACCTGTCCGGCCCCATCGGCATCGTGGACGCGGTGGAGGAGGTGGGCTCCAGCACCGCCGAGAGCTACGGTGTGGGAGCTGCCCTCCAGAGCGTTTTTTACCTGATGGCCTTCATCGCCATCAACCTGGCGGTGATGAACCTGCTGCCCATCCCCGCCCTGGACGGAGGTCGGATCTTTTTCCTGATTCTGGGGGGGATCTTCCACCTGATCACCCGGCGGAAGCTGGACCCCAAGTATGAAAACGCGGTGAATATGGTATGCTTCTTCTGCCTGCTGGGCCTGATGGCCGTGGTGGCGGTGAGCGACGTGACCAAACTCTTTTAGAAAGTGGGGAGGACCATGACAAAGCAGATTCTGGTGGGGAACGTCCCCGTGGGCGGCGGCGCCCCGGTGACCATCCAGTCCATGACCAATACCCGTACCGACGACGTGGAGGCCACCGTGGCCCAGATCCTCCGCCTGGAGGAGGCCGGGTGCGAGATCATCCGCTGCGCGGTGCCCGACCTGGCCGCCGCTAAGGCGGTGGGGGCCATCAAGGAGCGCATCCACATCCCCCTGGTGGTGGACATCCACTTCGACTATAAGCTGGCCCTGGAGGCCGCGGCGGCGGGGGCCGACGCGGTGCGCATCAACCCGGGCAACATCGGCGGGGAGGACCGGGTGAAGGCGGTGGCTGACGCCTGCCGGCAGCGGAACATCCCCATCCGCATCGGCGTCAACGGCGGCTCCCTGGAAAAGGAGTTATTGGCCAAGTACGGCGGCCCTACCCCCGAGGCGCTGGTGGAGTCGGCCTTCGGCCATATCAAACTCCTGAACCGCTGGGACTTTGACGACATCTGCGTGTCCCTGAAAACCTCCAGCGTCCCCGGCACCATCGCAGCCTACCGCAAGATGGCCGCCGAAAGTAACTATCCCCTCCACGTGGGCCTCACCGAGGCGGGCACCCCCCGCATGGGCATTCTGAAATCCGCCGTGGGCATTGGGGGCCTGCTGGCCCTGGGCATCGGCGACACCATCCGGGTGTCCCTCTCCGCCGACCCGGTGGAGGAGGTCTATGCCGCCAAGGATATCCTGAACGTAGTGGGCCTGCGGAAGGACGGGCCGGAGCTCATCTCCTGTCCCACCTGCGGCCGGACGAAAATCGACCTCATCGGCCTGGCCGGAGAGGTGGAGGAGCGGCTGCGGCAGGTCCACAAGCCCATCACCGTGGCGGTCATGGGCTGCGTGGTCAACGGCCCAGGAGAGGCCCGGGAGGCCGACGTGGGCATCGCCGGCGGAAACGGCGAGGGCCTTCTCTTCCGCAAGGGAGAGATTGTCAAGAAGGTGCCCCAGGCAGAGCTGGTGGACGAGCTGTTCCGCCTCATCGACGAGATTTAGTCAATAGGAGCGTTTACATATGCCAGAAATCCCATTTTTGTCCCTCTTCTCCGCCCTGCCGGACAGCGTGGCCGGACGGAGTGATGTGGCCGCTCTCCTGGTCAGCGGTGCGGTCATCCGCCGGGCGGAGCGCGCTCTGGAGGTGGAGCTGACCCCGCCGGGGCCGGAAGAGAAGCTGCGCCTCATGCTGGAGGACATGCTGGCCCAGACTTACGCTCTGAGCCGGGTGTCCCTGGTGGCGGCGGCCTCCGCTCCGGCGGAGGAGAGTTCCCCCATGCTGGACGCCTCGGCGGCGGAGGCCTTCGCCCGCACCGAGGCCATCCGCCAGGCGGCGCTCAAGAAGATCAAGGTCCCCGCGGTCTCCACTGTGGGCAAAGAGAAGAAGGGCAAGCTGATCTTCGGCAAGCGGGACGTGAGGGGGGAGAGCATCCCTATGCGCGCCCTGGAGCTGGACATGGGCACCGTGACGGTGGAGGGCGACGTGTTCGCCATCGACCACCGGGAGCTCAAAAAGCGCAAGGCCTGGGTCATCTGCTTCGATATGACCGACTACACCGGCTCGGTGCGGGTGAGCAAGTTCTTCAACGGCGACGAGGGCAAGCCCATCGTGGACGGCGTGAAGAAGGGCCAGCACCTGCGCATCCAGGGCCGCCTGACCATCGACCGCTTCTCCGGGGACCTGGTGCTGGAGCCCTACGCCATCCAGGAGGGGAAGCGCACCCTGCGCACCGACGACGCGCCGGAGAAGCGTGTGGAGCTCCACCTCCACACCACCATGTCCTCCATGGATGCCCTCACCCAGGTGGGCCCCAAGCTGGGCCCCGAGAAGAACGTGGTCAAGCGGGCCGAGTCCTGGGGCCACAGGGCCATCGCCATCACCGACCACGGCGTGGCCCAGTCCTTCCCCGACGCCTGGCACTCGGCCAAGAACATCAAGATCCTCTACGGCGTGGAGGCCTACTACATCAACGACGTGGACGACCGGGTGGTGGTCCACGGCGAGGCGGACCAGGATTTCCACGGCGAGGTGGTGTGCTTCGACATCGAGACCACCGGCCTTGACAAGCGCCGGGACGTCATCACCGAGATCGGCGCCGTCGTCCTCCGGGACGGCCAGGTGGCCGAGACCTTCAACACCTTTGCCGACCCCGGGCGGCCTCTGGACCGGACCATCGTGGAGCTCACCGGCATCACCGACGACATGCTGAAGGGAGCCCCCAGCCAGGCCGAGGCCATCAACGCCTTCCTGGACTTCGCCGCCGGACGGCCCCTGGCGGCCCACAACGCCGAGTTCGACATGGGCTTCATCGCCGAGGGCTGCCGGAAGATGGGGAGACCCTTCGACAACACCTCCATCGACAGCCTCATCCTGGCCCAGAACCTGCTGCCCCAGCTCTCCAAGCACAAGCTGGACATCGTGGCGGAGCACCTGAACTTACCTGCCTTCAACCACCACCGGGCCAGCGACGACGCGGCTACGGTGGCCTATATGCTGATCCCCTTCTTCAAGATGCTGGAGGACCTGGGGGTCCACACCCTCCAGGGCATCAACCCGGCCATGACCCGGCTGCGGGGCGCGGGCAAGGCCAAGCGCCAGCCCAAGCACCTCATTGTCCTGGCCAAGAACCAGCTGGGCCTGCGGAATTTGTATCAGCTCATCTCCAAGGCCCACCTGGAGCACTTCAAGCGCTACCCCATCATGCCCAAGAGCCTCATCAACCAGCACCGGGAGGGGCTCATCCTGGGCTCGGCCTGCGAGGCGGGTGAGCTCTACGAGGCGGTGGTGAAGCACAAGGATTTCCAGGAGCTCAAGCGCATCGCCTCCTGGTACGATTTTCTTGAAATCCAGCCGGTGTGCAACAACGCCTTCATGCTGCGCAAGGGCATCGTCCGCAGCGAGGAGGAGATCCGGGACTTCAACCGCACCATCGTGGAGCTGGGCAAGGCCCTGGACAAGCCCGTCTGCGCCACCGGCGACGTCCACTTCCTGGACCCGGAGGACGAGGTGTACCGCCACATCCTCCTGGACACCAAGGGCTTCGAGGACGCCGACGCGGAGCTGCCCATCTACTTCAAAACCACCGGCGAGATGCTGAAAGAGTTCTCCTACCTGGGCAAGGAGGAGGCCTATAACGTGGTGGTGCGCAACACCAACCTGGTGGCCGACTGGTGCGAGAACGTGGTGCCGCTGCCTCAGGGCCTGTTCCCGCCCTCCCTGGAGGACTCCGAGGGCGAGCTGAAGCGCCTGGTGTGGGGCAAGGCCCACCAGCTCTACGGCGAGGAGCCCCCCCAGATCGTGGTGGACCGCATCAACGTGGAGCTGGACGCCATCCTGGGACGCCATTACGACGTGATCTACATGTCCGCCCAGAAGCTGGTGCAGGACTCCCTGGACCACGGCTATCTGGTGGGCTCCCGTGGCTCGGTGGGCTCCTCTCTGGTGGCCTTCATGTCGGGCATCACGGAGGTAAACTCCCTGCCGCCCCACTACCGCTGCCCCAACTGCAAGCACTCCGACTTCGACATCGCCAAGGAGCTGGGGGCGGGCTGCGGCGCTGACATGCCCGACGCGGTATGCCCGGTGTGCGGCACCCCCTACGCCAAGGACGGCTTCAACATCCCGTTTGAGACTTTCCTGGGCTTCGGCGGCGACAAGGTCCCCGATATCGACCTGAACTTCTCGGGCGAATACCAGGCCAAGGCCCACCGCCACACCTTCGAGCTCTTTGGTGAGAGCCATGTGTTCCGGGCGGGCACCATCGGTACCGTGGCGGAAAAGACCGCCTTCGGGTATGTGAAGAAGTACCTGGAGAAGCGGGCTATCCACGTCACCCGGGCAGAGGAGAACCGCTTGGCCATGGGCTGCACCGGCGTCAAGCGCACCACCGGCCAGCACCCCGGCGGCATGGTGGTC
>DYBS01000067.1 GCA_019418525.1 Clostridiales bacterium | reverse complement strand
GGCAGAGCCCCAGGGGGGGCGGAGGAGCGCGAATGAAGCAAGGCGAGGTACTCAACCGGGTGATGATGCTGGTCCTGTTTGGGGCGGTGCTGGTCTACCTGGGCGTGAATGTGTGGAAGGGGCTCACCAACCCCTATACCCTGGCCACCTGCTACACCACCACGGTGGAGGAGACCATGGAGGTCACCGGCTTCCTGGTGCGGGAGGAGCAGGTCATCCAGGGCGGCGGCGCGGCGGTGGTGGAGCTCCTCTTTAACGAGGGGGAGAAGGTGGCCAGCGGCCAGACCGTGGCCCTTCTGTACCAGAGCGCCGACGCCGCCCAGCGCCAGTCCCAGCTGGAGACCCTGGAGGAGGAGCGCAAGCAACTCCAGTACGCCCTCACCGCCACCAACACCGTCAGCGACAACGCCCGTCTCAACGAGGCCATCGTGGATGCCATCGCCGACCTGCGCTCTTCCGCCGCCGGAGGGGACCTGACCCGGCTGGAGGACCAGACGCTGGAGCTGCGCAGCCTCATCTACCAGCGCTCCAACGCCTACGGCGGGGAGGGCGGGGATACCACCGACCTGCAGAGCCAGCTGGACAGCGTCAACAGCCAGATTTCCGCCCTCACCAGCCAGTCCGGGGCGGACACCACCCGGGTGACGGTGAGCCAGCCGGGTACCTTCTCCGGCCTGGTGGACGGCTATGAGTCCATCCTGACCCCTGAGGCGGTCTCCGCCATGACCCCCGCCCAGCTCCAGGCCGTCTCCTCCCAGACCGTCACCGCCGACAGCGGCGCGGTGGGTAAGCTCATCACCGACGCCACCTGGCACTTTGCCTGCGTCCTTACGGAGGAGGAGGCGGGCCTCCTCACCGAGGGCAAGAGCGTGGAAGTGCGCTTCTCCCGGGATTGGTCCGGCCAGGTGGACATGAAGGTGGAGCGGGTGGGCGCCCCGGTGGACGGGCAGTGCGTGGTGCTCTTTTCCACCGACCGCTTCCTGGCCGAGACCACCCTGCTGCGCCGCCAGACGGTGGAGCTGGTGTTCCGCTCCCAGGAGGGCCTGCGGGTGCCCAGCAGCGCTGTACGCACCGTGGAGCAGACCGTCACCGACGAGGACGGGAACGAGCAGACCGTCCAGGTGGTGGGGGTTTATGCCGTGGTGGGCATGCAATATGAATTCAAGCCCGTGGAGATCGTGGCCCGCCGGGACGACTACTGTGTGGTCTCCCCGGTGGAGGACGCCTCGGCCAAGGCCATTCTCCGCTCCGGGGATCAAGTGGTCATCGCGGGCGACGAAATCTTCGACGGGATGGTTGTGGACTGACGTGCGCAGATAGAGAGGTGCTTACATATGTCTTTGGCAGAAAATATCCGCAAAGTGCAGGAAAACATCGCCCTGGCCGCCCGGGAGGCGGGCCGGGACCCCAGTGAGATCACCCTGGTGGCGGCCACCAAGGTGCAGACCTCCGACACCATCCGGCAGGCCATCGCCGCCGGCATCACGGTGTGCGGGGAGAACCGGGTGCAGGAGATGACCGCCCACCTGGCCGACGACGCCTACGCCGGCGCCGCCCTCCACTTCATCGGGCACTTGCAGACCAACAAGGTGAAATTCGTGGTGGGCAAGGTGGACCTCATCGAGTCGGTGGGCTCGGAGCATCTGCTGGAGGCCATCGAGCGCCAGGCGGAAAAGATCGGCGTGGTGCAGGACATCCTCCTGGAGGTCAACGTGGGGGGCGAGGCGAGCAAGAGCGGCGTGTCCCCTCAGGAGCTGCCCGCTCTGGCCCGGAAGGCCGCCCAGATGGAGCATGTGCGCCTGCGGGGGCTCATGGCCATTCCCCCCGCCGCCCATGCTCCGGGGGAAAATATTCCATTTTTTGCGGAAATGAAGCAGCTTTTTGTTGACATAAAGGGAAAAATGGACGATAATGATTCTGTTATGGACTGCCTGTCCATGGGGATGAGCGGCGATTATATGGACGCCGTCCGTCAGGGCGCCACTCTGGTCCGGGTGGGTACCGCCCTCTTCGGTCCCCGCCCCCCCATGGGAGCACCTCAGTCAGCAAGCGCACCGGGCCCGGCGGCCCATTGAAATAGAATCAGGAGGAACGGTTTTTATGGGACTTATGGATGAACTCAAGCGTCTGGCCCGCCCCTATGAGGACGAAGAGGATATGGACGATTACGAAGAGGATTTCGAGGACAACAGCCGCCGCGGCGCCCGGGACGATTACAACGACCGTAAGAGCCCGGCCAAGAAGGAGCCCGCCTCCTTCAGCATGGAGCAGGAGCGCCGCAGCAACAAGGTGGTCAATATCCACACCACTACCCAGCTGCAGGTGGTGCTGGTGAAGCCCGACCGCTTCGAGAACGCCGCCGAGATCGCCGACCACCTGCGGGAGAAGCGCACGGTGGTGCTCAACCTGGAGCAGACCAACAAGGACATTGCCCGGCGCCTGCTGGACTTTCTCTCCGGCGTGGCCTACGCCAACGAGGGCAAGATCAAGAAGGTGGCCATTTCCACCTACATCATCACCCCCTACAACGTGGACATTCTGGGGGACCTCATTGACGAATTAGAAAATAACGGGCTCTATTTCTAAGAAAGAGCGAGCTGAAATCACGGGAGAGAAATGGGGTTTTGACGTATGATGACTCCTCAGGAAGTCTCCGAGCACGCCTTTGCCAAGGCGTCCTTCGGCGGCTACAATATGGCTATGGTGGACGAATTCCTGGATTTGCTCACCGAGGACTATACCGCACTCTATAAGGAAAACGCTGTCCTGAAGAGCAAGATGAAGGTGCTGGTGGACAAGGTGGAGGAGTACCGCTCCACCGAGGACGCCATGCGCAAGACCCTGCTCACCGCCCAGCGGATGGCCGATGAGATGGTGTCCGAGGCGGAGGAGAAGCGCAACAATCTGCTCCAGTCGGTGGACGCCGAGGTCCGCTCCCGCCGCACCCAGCTCCAGCAGGAGGTGGCCAACGAGGAGGGACGTCTGGAGGCCGCCCGGAAGGCCACCGCCGCCTATGTGGCCCAGCTCAAAGAGCTCTACCAGCACGAGATCGACTATCTCCGCAGCCTGGACCAGTTCACCGCGTCCGCGCCCACCGCGCATGCGGAGGAGCCCGCCGCTCCGGCGCCCGCACCGGAGAGCGCGCCCAAGGCGGAGGAGCCCGATCCCACCGCCGACACCATCACCGTCGAGGTGCCGGTGGAGGACAAGTCCGATGGCGGGCTGTACGCTGAGCTCATGGAGCTGAACATGAATCCCGCCGAGGGGGAGCGACACAAGCGCCCCTCCCGCCAGCCCATCGAGCGCCCTGAGCCCGAGGAGCCCGCGGAGGACGAGGACGACACTGCCCCCACCAAGCGCATCGACTTTTCCAACCTCCAGTTCGGGCGGGATTACGAAATCAAGTGAGCCCCCCTTGACAGAAGCGGGGAAAACGGATAAGATAGTAGCGTTTTCAATATCCAAACGCGCAGAAGAGGACCAGTAGCGCCGCGTTTGCTGCCCAGAGAGCCGCCGTTGGGTGTAAGGCGGAGAGCAGCGCGGCGGGAAGATCGCCTTGGAGCGGCCCGCTGAACCAGGAGTAAGCGGGGACGGGCAGCGGCCGTTATCCCGCCTCCGTGCCTTGTCACGGGCTGAGTGGCCGCCCCGCGCGGCAAAAAGAGTGGTACCGCAGAGGAGTAGAAGCGCCTTTGTCTCTTGTTTGACAGGAGACAAGGGCGTTTTTTCACGCCGGAAAGGAGAAGCCATGGACGACGAACAGGACTGGATGGAGCCTCCTACCCTGGAGGACGTGAAAAATCTGCCCCTGTGCATGCCGGATAACTTCACAGATGCCCCGGAGCTGGCCGATCAGATCGAGCGGGGAGAGGCCTTCGTGCTGAACCTGGACCAGATCCCGCTGGATACCGCCCGGCGCATCCTGGACTTCCTGTGCGGCGCGGCCTATCTGGCCCGAGCCACCATTCAGCGTATTGCCCTCAACACCTATATTGTCACACCGCCCAAACACTGAGCGGCAAAATCAAGATTTTGGAGGAAACGACCCATGGACTATAACCAGACTGTCCACCTGCCCCAGACCGACTTCCCCATGCGGGCGGCCCTGCCCAAGCGGGAGCCGGACATGCTCAAGGAGATGTACGACCACGACCTCTACAACAAGATGGTCAAGCGCAACGAGGGCAAGCCCACCTTCGTGCTGCACGACGGCCCTCCCTACGCCAACGGCAACATCCACATCGGCACCGCCCTCAACAAGATCCTCAAGGACATCATCGTCAAAGAGAAGAACATGACCGGCTTCTGCGCCCCCTACGTCCCCGGCTGGGACACCCACGGCCTGCCCATCGAGTCCGCCGTGCTGAAGGACAAAAGCGTGAAGCGGGAGGAGATGACCACCGCCCAGTTCCGCACCAAGTGCCGGGAGTACGCCGAGAGCTACATCGAGAAGATGACCGGCCAGTTCCAGCGCCTGGGCGTGCTGGGGGAGTGGGAGAACCCCTATATCACCCTGCTGCCCGAGTTTGAGGCCAAGCAGATCGAGGTCTTTGGCAAGATGGCCGAGAAGGGCCTCATCTACAAGGGCATGAAGCCGGTCTACTGGTGCCCCCACGACCAGACCGCTCTGGCCGAGGCCGAGATCGAGTACGCCGACGACCCCTGTACCACCATCTTCGTGAAATTCCCCGTCCGGGACGACAAGGGCAAGCTGGGCCAGTACACCGACCTCTCCAAGACCTACTTCGTGATCTGGACCACCACCCCCTGGACCATCCCCGGCAACTTCGCCATCTGCCTGAACGCCGACTTCGACTATGTCCTCCTCCAGGTGCCGGGTGGCGAGGTGTATATCCTGGCCAAGGACTTGGCCGAGAGCGTCTGCAAGGCCGCCCACATCGACTATTCCGCCTGCAAGGTGCTGGCCGAGCTGAAGGGCTCTGAGTTCGAGCTGATGACCGCCACCCACCCCCTCTTCGACCGGGAGAGCGTCATCCTCAATGGCGACCACGTCACCCTGGACGCCGGCTCCGGCTGCGTCCACACCGCCCCCGGCTTCGGCGCGGAGGACTTCCAGATTTGCCAGCAGTACGACAAGGCCGGCCTGACCCACATCGGCGTGCCCGTGCCCGTCAACGCCAAGGGCGTCATGACCGACGAGCGCTACAACGGCCAGTTCTACGCCAAGGGCAACGACATGGTGGTGGCCGATCTGGAGGCCGAGGGCTTCCTGGTGGCCAAGGAGAACATCACCCACTCCTACCCCCACTGCTGGCGCTGCAAGAACCCCATCATCTACCGCGCCACGGAGCAGTGGTTCTGCTCCGTGGAGGCCATCAAGGACGCCGCGGTGAAGTCCTGCGACGGCATCCAGTGGCACCCCGCCTGGGGCAAGGAGCGCATGATCTCCATGATCTCCGAGCGCAACGACTGGTGCATCTCCCGTCAGCGCGTGTGGGGCGTGCCCATCCCCATCTTCTACTGTGAGGACTGCGGCGCCGACATCGTCACCCCCGAGACCATCGCCCATGTGGCCGACCTCTTCCGGGAGCACGGCTCCAACGTGTGGTTCGACCGTGAGGCCAAGGACCTGCTGCCCCAGGGCTTCGTGTGCCCCAAGTGCGGCAAGGCCCACTTCACCAAGGAGACCGACATCATGGACGTGTGGTTCGACTCCGGCTCCACCTGGGCCGCCGTGGCCGCTGTCCGCCCCTATCTGAAGTACCCCGCCGACCTCTACCTGGAGGGCGGCGACCAGTACCGCGGCTGGTTCCAGTCGAGCATGCTCACCTCCATCGCCGTGAACGGTGTGGCCCCCTACAAGCAGATCGCCACCCACGGCTGGACGGTGGACGGCGAGGGCAAGGCCATGCACAAGTCCCTGGGCAACGCCGTCTCCCCCGACGAGGTCATCAAGGACTACGGCGCAGACATGCTCCGCCTGTGGGTGGCCTCCGCCGACTACACCCAGGACATGCGCATCTCCAAGGACATCATGAAGCAGCTCTCCCAGGCCTATCTGAAAATCCGCAACACCGCCCGCTACATGCTGGGCAACCTGTGCGACTTCGAGCCCGACCGGGATCTGGTGCCGGCGGAAAACCTGATGGAGCTGGACCGCTACGCCCTGCACACCTTCAACGAGCTGGCCAAGACCGCCCGCGCCGCCTACGACCGCTATGAGTTCCACGCCGTCTACCGCGCCGTCTACAACTTCTGCGTGGTGGACATGTCCAACTTCTACCTGGACATCATCAAGGACCGGCTCTACTGCGGCGCCGAGGCCGAGCGCCGCTCCGCCCAGACCGCCCTGTACCACATCCTGGACGGCATGACCCGGCTCATCGCCCCCATCCTGGCCTTCACCTCCGACGAGATCTGGCACGCCATGAAGCACGCCTCCGGTGTGGACGCCGAGAGCGTTCTGCTGAACGACATGCCCTCCGACAACGCCGCCTACGCCCTCAGCGAGGACGCCAAGGCCCGCTGGGAGAAGCTCATCTCCCTGCGCGACGCGGTGAACAAGGCCCTGGAGAACGCCCGCAACGCCGGTGTGTTCAAGAAGGCCCAGGACACCGAGGTCACCCTGTCCGTCTCTGCGGACGACGCCGCCTTCCTGGAGGGCGTGGACCTGGCCAGCCTGTGCATCGTGTCCAAGGTCACCGTCACCACCGACAGTGTGGAGGGCGAGAAGAATGAGGATGCCCTTATCCCCTGCACCATCGCCGTCAAGCTGTCCGAGGCCCCCAAGTGCCCCCGCTGCTGGAACCACTGCGATTCCATCGGCACCGAGGGCCACCACGCCGAGCTGTGCGACCGCTGCGCCGCCGTGCTGGGCGAGTAATCCGCTAACCTATATAGCAAAGAGAGGATGCCGGAGACGGCGTCCTCTCTTTTTGTCTGTGCGCCAGGCGGGGCCTGGTGGGTTGCGCTCGCCGCGCGGGCGTCCTACCCGGACGGGGCACCGCTTTCTTTGCGAAAGAAAGCGGTGGGAAAGAAAGCCCAGAGGGGGGATACCCCCCTCTGGACTCCCCCAAGGCGCACCCCGGCTTGTGTTCTGCTGCGGCGGGATTGCGCTGGCACGGCAGAACAAAAACTGAGCTGGTTGCCTATGAACAGCCTGTTGTACTGCCGGCAAAACCAGGTGGCCCGTGCGGCGAGCACAAAAGCCCGGCGGACCGCCGGAACCGATTCAGGAAGTACGGGGCGACACCTGGATCGGCCCATGGAGCTGCTCATAATCCCGGATATGGACCTGGAGAAGGTGGCGGACCTGGCCGGGGAGGGTGCGCTGGTCGAGCCGGGCCAGATAGAGGGCCTTTTCCTTCATCTCCCGGGTGACGGAGATGGAGATGACCTCATCTTTTCTGCAAGTTTTCATATCTGACCTCCTTTTGTATCTATATGATATCATTCAGAGCCAGACAGTCAATATCTTTTTGTATCTTTTAGAACTATTGAGCCTGGATTTGGCGCAAGATATGATAGTAGCATCTATTAGAGTCATTAGGAGTGAAGCTGTATGTCCATTCAGGCTAATCCCTATCCGCTGCGCCTGGAGAAAATACACATGGATAAAATCCGAGTGCTGGCGAAGCAGGGACGCCGCTCCATCAACATGCAGCTGTGCATTGCGGTAGAGCGCTACCTGGAAGAATACGAGAAAGAGCACGGAGAGATCCCCGTGCCCCCCGAGGCAGAATGAAAACATCCCCCGCGGCTTTTTTCGCCGTGGGGGATGTTTTTACTTGCTCACCGGCGCGAAGTCCGCCCGGCTCAAATTGGCCAGATCGGCGGGGGAGAGCTCCACCTGTGCGCCGATCTTCCCGGCGCTGACCAGCATGGTCTCCAGGTCCCGGGCGCTCTCGTCCAGCACCGTCTTGAACTGCTTTTTCATCCCCAGGGGGGAGCAGCCGCCGTGGACATATCCGGTCAAAGGCAGCAGTTCCGCCTGCCGGATCATCTCGATGGACTTCTCGCCCACCGCCTTGGCGGCGGCCTTCAGGTCCAGCTCCCCGGTGACCGGGATGACAAAGACGTAATACTGCTTGCCCGCGCCCCGGGTCACCAGGGTCTTGAACACCCGCGCCGGGTCCATGCCCGTGAGGGCCGCCACGCTGCGGCCGTCCACCGCGCCGTCGGGGGCGGCGTAGTAGTGGGGGGTGAAGGCCACCTTCTTCTGGCCCAAAAGGCGCATCACATTGGTTTTTTCCTGTGCCATGGTACATCGCTTCCTTGCTTTTTCGCCCGGAAAGGGCTATGCTTTTGAACGAAGATACCTTACCACAGAACTGGAGTGATTGCAATGGACTTCCAATCTTATGCCCCCGCCCTGAAAGAGTACGCCGGTTTTTTGCTGGGTACCGACAGCCCCAGCGGCTTTACCCGCAACGTCATCGACCTGGCCGAGGGCCTGGCCCACTCCGTGGGCTATGAGACCCGCCGCAGCCGCAAAGGCAACCTCACCATCCTGGTGCCCGGCCGGGACAGCAGCCGCACCGTGGGCGTGTGCGCCCATGTGGACACCCTGGGCCTGATGGTCCGCTCCATCACCGCCAAGGGCGAGCTGCTCTTCCGCAAGATCGGCGGGCCGGTCCTCCCCAGTCTGGACGGCGAATACTGCCGCATCTACACCCGGGACGGGCGCTCCTATTCTGGAACCGTCCTCTCCCTGTCCCCGGCGGTCCACGTCTTTGACGACGCCGCCACCCGGCCCCGGGACGTGGAGAATATGTACGTCCGCCTGGACGAGAAGGTGTTCAATGCCGAGGACGTGCGCTCCCTGGGCATCGAGGTGGGGGACTACATCTGTTACGACCCCAAGACCGAGTTCACCGAGAGCGGCTTCCTGAAGTCCCGCTTCATCGACGACAAGGGGAGCGCCGCGATCCTCCTCACCCTGCTGCGCTGGGCTGCCGACCAGAAAAAGCGCCCGGCCTGCAACGTGGAGATCACCTTTACCGTCTACGAGGAGCAGGGCCACGGCGGGGCCACCTTCTCTCCGGAGCTCAGCGAGCTGCTGGCGGTGGACATGGGCTGCGTGGGGGCCGACCTCAACTGCGACGAGTACCACGTCTCCATCTGCGCCGCCGACAGCGCCGGTCCCTTCGATTACGACATGGTGACCCGCCTGTCCAGGCTGGCCAAGGAGCACGACATCCCCGCCGTGCTGGACGTGTACCCCCACTACTCCTCCGACGCGGCGGTGGCCTGGAAGTCCGGCCTGGACGTGCCCGCCGCCCTCATCGGCCCCGGCGTCCAGGCCTCCCACGGCATGGAGCGCACCCATCTGGACGCCCTGCTGGGCACCCTGGCGCTGGTGGAGCGGTACCTGGACTTCCAGTAACCTCAGCGCTCCTTCACGCCCCGGGCGATCTCCCCTAACGCCTCTCCAGCCTCCATCTCAAAGCCCCGGCTGCGGGCCAGGTCGCTGAGGGACAGCATCCCTACCACCTTGCGGCCCTCCACCACCGGGAGCCGCCGCACCTGGGCCGCCGCCATCACCCGGGCGGCCTCCTGCACGTCGGCGCCGGGGGACACCCAGGCGCAGTTGCGGGTCATAATGTCCCCCACCGGGAGCCGCTCCGGGTTCTCCCCCGGGGCCAGACAGCGGAGCACCAGGTCCCGGTCGGTGACGACCCCCCGCAGCCGCCCGTCGTTCTGACACACCGGCAGCACCCCCAGGTCGTACCGGGACAGGAGCCGGGCGGCCAGCGCCGCGCTCTCCATGGGGGTGATGGTGACGATGGGGGAGGTCATCAGGTCTTTTACCAACATAACAAACGCCGCCCTTTCCGTGTGGATACCTGAGTATCCCCGGAGAGGGCGGCGTTTATTCTATTTTTTGGAATTTTGCAGGGCCAGGTTGCGCCGGATCACCGCCGGGCCCCGCCAGGCAAAGGCCCGGTCGCCGTAGCGCTCTTTAAATTGCCGGTTGGTGACGCCCTCCACCATGTCCTCGGTGAGGTTTTCCACCAGATGGTCCCGGAAGGTGGATAACTCGGTGACTTTTGGGTGGGCGTTGTAGGGGCACACCCGCTGGCACAGGTCGCACCCCCAGGCCAGGGGGTGTGACGCCAGAAGGGCTTCCTGCTCCGGGGGCAGCTCTCCCTTCTTCTGGGTCAGGTGGGAGAGGCAGCGCTCCGGGT
>DYBS01000066.1:8216-10200 GCA_019418525.1 Clostridiales bacterium | reverse complement strand
TTGTGGGCGGCCTGGACCGGGTGTATGAGATCGGCCGCATCTTCCGCAACGAGGGCATGGACCCCAAGCACAACCCTGAGTTCACCACCGTGGAGCTCTATCAGGCCTACACCGACTTCCACGGCATGATGGACGTGGCCGAGGGCATTCTGTCCGGGGCCGCCAAGGAGATCCTGGGCAGCTACCAGGTGGAGTGGCTGGGCGAGCAGATTGACCTGACCCCCGGCTGGCGGCGTCTCACCATGGTGGACGCGGTGAAGGAGTACGCCGGGGTGGACTTCGGCGCCATCACTGACGACGCCGAGGCGGTGGCCGCGGCCAAGGCCATCGGCGTGGAGCTGGCCGACACCGCCGACAAGACCTGGGGCAACGCCCTGTACGCCTGCTTCGACCAGAAGGTGGAGGAGCAGCTGATCCAGCCCACCTTCATCACCATGTACCCGGTGGAGGTCTCCCCGCTGACCAAGCGCTCCCCCAAGGATCCCCGGCTCACCGAGCGGTTCGAGCTGTTCATCTGCCACTGTGAGCTGGCCAACGCCTACTCCGAGCTCAACGACCCCATCGACCAGCGCCAGCGCTTCGAGAAGCAGCTGGAGCTGCGGGAGCGGGGCGACGACGAGACCGAGATGCTGGACGAGGACTTCCTCACCGCCCTGGAGTACGGCATGCCCCCCACGGGCGGCATGGGCATGGGCATCGACCGCTGCGTGATGATGCTCACCAACGCCGACTCGGTGCGCGATGTGATCCTCTTCCCCACCATGAAACCGCTGGACAAGCCCGAAAAGAAGGCCGGACAGGCCCCCGCGGCGGCGGTGAAGAAGGAGGAGGTCATCGACTTCTCCAAGGTGGAGATCGAGCCCCTGTTCCAGGAGTTCGTGGACTTCGAGACCTTCGCCAAGTCCGACTTCCGGGCTGTGAAGGTGAAGGAGTGCACCGCCGTGCCCAAGAGCAAGAAGCTCCTGAAGTTCGTGCTGGATGACGGCACCGGCACCGACCGGGTGATCCTCAGCGGCATCCACGACACCTACGAGCCTGAGGAGCTGGTGGGCAAGACCCTCATCGCCATCACCAACCTGCCCCCCCGCAAGATGATGGGCATCGACTCCTGCGGCATGATCATCTCCGCGGTACACCACGAGGAGGGCGTGGAGAAGCTCCACTGCCTGATGGTGGACGAGCACATCCCCGCCGGCGCAAAACTGTATTAACCATCCGACGGGACGCCTCCGCACCGGGGCGTCCCGTCTGTTTTCATCAAAAGGAGGGAACGCCATGCTGGCCTATACCTATGTGGGACCGGGGGACTTCCGCCTGCTGGAAAAGCCCCGCCCCAAACTGCTCCACCCCCGGGACGCGGTGGTACGGGTGACCTTGTCCAGCATCTGCACCAGCGACCTGCACATCAAGCACGGCTCGGTGCCCCGGGCGGTGCCCGGCATCACCGTGGGCCACGAGCTGGTGGGCGTGGTGGAGGAGGCGGGGGAGGCCCTGCCGGACTCCCTGCGCCCCGGCACCCGGGTGGCGGTGAACGTGGAGACCTTCTGCGGCGACTGCTTTTTCTGCCGCCACGGCTGGGTGAACAACTGCACCGACCCCCAGGGGGGCTGGGCGCTGGGCTGCCGTATCGACGGCGGACAGGCCGAGTACGTCCGGGTGCCCTACGCCGACCAGGGGCTCACTCCCATCCCGGAGGGGGTCAGCGACCGGCAGGCCCTCTTTGTGGGGGATATTCTGGCCACCGGCTACTGGGCGGCGGATATCTCGGACATCAAGGCCGAGGACACGGTGGTCATTCTGGGGGCGGGGCCCACCGGCATCTGCACCCTCCAGTGTGTACTGTTGAAACATCCCCGGCGGGTCATTCTCTGTGAGAAGGACGAGGGACGCCGCTCCTGGGCGGCGGAGCGGTACCCCCAGGTCCTGACGGTGGGGCCGGAGGAGCTGCTGCCCTTTGTCCAGGCCCACAGCGACCACGGCGGGG
>DYBS01000066.1:0-8206 GCA_019418525.1 Clostridiales bacterium | reverse complement strand
GGTGCTGGAGGTGGCGGGCAGCCCGGACACCTTCCAGCTCGCCTGGCAGTGCGCCCGGCCCAACGCCGTGGTGACGGTGGTGGCCCTGTACGACGGGCCCCAGACCTTGCCCCTCCCGGACATGTACGGCAAGAACCTCACCTTCAAGACCGGCGGGGTGGACGGCTGCAAGTGCGCGGAGATCCTGGACCTCATCGCCCGGGGTGAGCTGGACACCACCGCCCTCATCACCCACACCTATCCTTTAAAAAACATCGAGGCGGCCTACGACCTCTTTGAGCACCGGCGGGACGGTGTCATCAAGGTGGCCGTCACACCAAAATAAAAGGCTTGACAACCGGGGCAGGTTGTGATAGAAATAAAATACGAGCAAAGCAAGCAACATAACGAGGCATAGCCGCCTGACCGGCGGTGAACTGAGCTCTCCGAGTGAAGTGCTGAGCTGACATGCGCAATTAGAACGGCAGCGGGATCTCCAGAGAGGGGGATCTCGCTGGCGGTTGTTGTGATGCAGGCCACTCTTCCGGGAGGGGCCTGCTTGTTTTTTGCTCCTAATTCCAACAAGGAGTGATTGATATGGACAACTGTTTACGCATGCTCCAGCCTTCCGCCTATACCTTTGGACTGGTGGGCACGACCGGAAGTGGGAAAACCCAGTTGGTATGCGGTATGACGGAGCCTGGAGCCCGGAAGATCCTGATGAGGGGTGTGGGCAAGACCAACACCACCATCCGGAATTGGCTGACGGTCTTTTCCGCAGACCCGGAGCTGGACGGCCGGATCATCGTTGGGGTGAAGCCGGAGCCGGTGTTCTTCGGAAGCAGGGACCTGATGGAACTGCTCCGCGACCCGCTGTCTGAGACGGTCCGCCAGCTGGGGCGGAAGGGGCAGTCGGACGCGCCAGCGGCGGAGGACTGTCTGCGTGAGAAGCTGAAGGATCTGGTTGAGTCGGAAGACTTTGGCCTGCGGCGGCTTTTGGCGCTGCTGACGGCAGAGCAGAGGCAGGGCCTGATGGATGGGATTCTCCAGTGGTTCCTCGACAGCGCCTTTTACCAGTACATTGAGGAGCTCTATGGCCGGGCAGTGACCGAGCTGAGGTCCCGGGGGGAGGACCCCAGCAAAAATTCCGCCAAGCTCAAGAGTGAGCTGCGGATGCAGGTGGAGACCCGGATGGATCTGCTGACCCAGAGCGGCGGCACTCGGGCGCTGATCGAGCTTTGCCGGCAGACAGAGCAGGCGCTGAGGGAGCTGTTTTTCCGGGTATTCCCGGAAGAGAACCGCTCCGTAGACGGCTATTACTTCCTGGATATCTCCCTGGAGACGCCGGATATGGCGGCGGTCGAGATGATTTTCTCCAACCACACGAAGGGAAATCCCTCTCTGGAGTCGCTGTGCCGGGAGATCGTGGTGTATGCGCCGCTGGAGGAGCATATCCGGCGGCGGCTGGAGCAGTATCCGCAGTTCAAGGACAGCCGGGGACACAGCTGCTTTGCCCTGCTGGATACCCGGGGCCTGTTCCACGGTGGCCTTTCGGAGGAGGAGAACGAGGAGTACTGCTCCGATCTGCTCTACCGCAGCAAGATCGACGCCCTGATCCTGCTGCGTCCCCTGGAGACCGACGCCAACGACAAAAAGGCTCAGCTCCTCTATCACAAAACGCTGAAGGGCTTCAAGCGAGACATCCCAGTCTTTCCGGTATTCAACAAGGCCGACCGCTGGGTAGACGAGAAGCTGAAGGACTTGGAGGACGAGGGGGAGGAGCTGCCGGAGAGCGGCCAGCTGCAAGCGATGATTTCCGACCGGGTCCGGGAACTGACCGAGGGGCTGGCGGACGGCTTGGTGTGGACACAGCAGTGGAAGCGCCCTCAGGTCTGTTATCTGAAGGGGGAGCGTAGTTTTCAGCCGTATCCTGAGCTGCAGAGCCGCTACGCGCTGTCGGCGGTTCTGGACATGTGTTTCGCACAGATGAGCCAGGCGCTGCGCCAGCGGGATGGGCGGTTTCCCATGAAGCTGGAGAACTGGGAGGATGAGCCCACGCCGGAGGTGGACCGGTGCAAGCTGGCGGACATCGTAAAGGAGTTCGTCGCTCTGCCGGAGACAGACCGCAAGGTCTTTACGCCCGCCAGGCTAAACCTGAGTGAGAACCGCTGGAAGGTGCCCCACGGCAACTCCTACAATGCCCTCCGGCGGCGTTTGGCCCAGGGCGGCGGCTGGTCCAGCAATATCACGGAGAGTTACTACTACTATTGTCAGAACATCCAGGTGAACTATCCGGCCAACCTGCAAAACTTCGTGACGCCTGAACTGACCCGGCGCCTGGCGGCAGAGGCGCTGAGCATCCGGGACGGCTCGTTCCTCTCAGAGGAGGATCGGGCGGCCTACCAGAGTGAGGTGGCCGAGGAGATCTCGCCCCAGCGCTTTGCCAGTCAGCTCCTGTACGATCGGGCTCTGATGGCTGCGGAGCGGCAGCCGGGCAGCTTCGGCGCCTGGTTCCAGAAGTTTGTGGAGAACAGCGCCGACTATCTGGAGAAGCCCCTGCGGGGGCAGAATGACTATGAGGAGGTCCTGAGTGAGCTGCTGGTAGACGCGGCGGGGCGGGTGCTCCGCAGAAAGGTGCGGTACGTGACCGAGGAGTGACGGTGCGAAGGGAGAGCCTATGATCTACTGCATGTCTGACCTTCATGGACACTATGAGAAGTACATCGCCATGCTGCGGGAAATCTCCTTCCGGCCGGAGGACACCCTGTATGTGCTGGGGGACGTCATCGACCGGGGGCCGGACGGCGTCCGAATTCTCCAGGATATGATGGCCCGGCCTAATGTGATCCCGCTTCTGGGCAATCACGAGCTCACCGCGGCCCTGTGTCTGCGCTGGCTGCTCCAGGAGATCACCGAGGAGCGCCTAGACCGCCTGGGGGAGGTGGAGCTCTCCGCCCTGGGTGACTGGATGGCCAACGGGGGAGAGCCCACCCTCCGGGCGCTGAACCAGCTCAGTCAGGACGAGCGGAGCGAGATCCTGGACTATATCCGGGAGATGGAGCTCTACGCCGAGGTGGAGACAAGAGGGCGCTCCTTTGTGCTGGTTCACGCCGGGCTGGACCACTTTGACCCGAATAAGGCGCTGGAGGACTACGACCTGGAGGAGGTCCTCTTCTGCCGCCCGGGTCCGGACCAGGTGTACTATCCCGACCGCTATGTGGTCTACGGCCACACGCCCACCCGCCTGCTCTTTCACTGGGCCGGGAAGGAGCCACGGGACCAGATTTTCCGCCGGGGGATGCAGATCGCCATCGACTGCGGCTGCGGCCACGGGGGGTGTTTGGGGTGTCTGTGCCTGGACACCCTGGAGGAATTTTATACGGAATGAGAGAAACGCCCGGGCGGTCCGATGGACCGTCCGGGCGTTTGATGTATTTACTGGACTTGTTTCCGGCCAAAGGGGGTGAAGAGCAGCGGAGCCAGGAAGCAGGTTACAGCCAGGAGGATATGTGGTCCAGTGACCAGTGCCAGCAGATGGGAGAGGATTCCCGGCCAGGTTTGGAAGATTGCGATGATAAAGATAGCTGTGGGAAATTGGGGGAGCGACAGCTGGATTCCCAGTACAATCAGATAAACCACCGTCATGATTCCCGCCGAGACGGCGATCTCCACCCGGGTCATGGAGCGAAAGGCACAGAGGCCGCCCAGAAGGAGCACGATCAGAAAGAGGGCACTGTTAAAAAGCACATAGCGGACGATATTGAGGTTTGTTGTAAGAAGCCCGCTTTCATCAATGGTTCTTACCATAAAGAAAGCGTCTCCCAGATAGACCGTCACATAGAAGCTCAGACAGCTGGCAATCAGACAATAGGCAGGTACGCGCCAGAGTGTTTGTTTCCGCACTTTCATGGGTATCCCTCCCTGTTCTGTTTTCTATGTTCAGTATAACAGAGCGGAAGAAAAAAGGACAGGCGCAATTACCGGGTTTCCCGCCGCGTCCGTCAGGTGCGTAAGGGCATCCATCTATTTACAAAACAGGTTTAGAGGTCCACAATAAAGAAAACGCAGAACCCTGCGCGGTGTGTTGGAAATGAAACAAAGGAGGAAGTACCATGAAGAAGATCACGCGTAACCGGGCCTTGGCCGCCGTCGCAGTGGTGGGACTGCTCTGCGGCACTGCCGTGGCCACCAATGCGGTGACGACCAAGATGATCGAGGCCAACTACATGGGCATTCGCCTGGTGGTGGACGGCAAGGAGATCACCCCCACAGACCCCAACGGCAAAGTCGTGGAGCCCTTCGCCAGCGGCGGCACCACCTATCTGCCCGTCCGTGCCGTGGGCGAGGCCCTGGGCAAGGAGGTCACCTGGGACGGCGAGACCGCCACGGTCTATGTGGGCGCGATCCCCGGCCAGGCCGACAGCTGGATGAAGCTGTTGCCCCCCTACCAGGTCAATGGGGGGAGTACGATCTATGACGGCAGCGATCTCAAGTCTTACATGACGGTGGCCGGAAAGGACATCACCGAGGGCGTCATGCTCCAGGACCGCACCGCGGCGTCCACCACCGCGTCCTACGCCCTCTGGAATACCGACCTGAAGTACAACACCATGACCTTCACCGTGGGCCATGTGGACGGGACGGAGACGGACGACGCCACCCTGGAGGTCTATCTGGACGGCGAGCTGAGCACCAGCTATGACCTCAAGTGGGACGGGGGTGTCCAGACCGTCAGCGTGCCCCTGAACCGGGCGGCCAACGTCAAGCTGCTGGTGGTGAAGTCCATCTTCCACTCCCAGGCGGGCTACGGCATCTATGACATTTCCTTTTCTTAATTGAACAGAGAGGCGCCCCGGCGGTCTGTGTGACCGCCGGGGCGTTTTTGATTCCTGGAACGGGGCGTTTTTTCAGACCTGCTTGTGGCCAAAGGGTATGAAGAGCAGCGGCGCCAGACAGGCGAGCACCGCCGAGACCGTCAGCTGCCCGGTGACTTTAAGCAGCAGAGAAGTGAGTACCCCGGGCCAGTGCTGGATGGTAGCAACGGGGAATATGAGGGACGTGGGAAATTGGGGGAGTGCCAGCTGTAAGCCCACCAGAATCAGATAGAGGACCGTCATGATTCCCGCCGAGACGGCGATTTCCGTCCGGGTCATGGAGCGGAAGGCCCAGAGGCCGCCCAGGAGGAGTACGATCAGAAACAGAGCGCCGTTAAACAGAGCGGACCGGACGGGGTCAATGCTTCCCACGACGCCCCCATCCTCTCCCACGGTTTCCACCACGAAGAAGAACCTCCCGAGGTAAACCGTCACATAGAAGCTCAACCAGCTTGCGATCAGACAATAGACCGGTACGCGCCAGAGGGTTTGTATCCGCACTTTCATAGACATCCCTCCTTTATACAAACAGGCAGACCACACCGGCAACGATCGCCACAATGCCGCCGGCACGTTCTGCAAACAGGGCCAGATCCGAGGGCTCCGCGTCCTTAAAGCGCCAGCCGTAGCTCAGATACCACATCGTGTGGGGACTGACGGCATGGAACACGCCTAGCAGAATCAGGATCATACCAAGCCCAATGTAGTGACCGGAATCGTCTGTTTTGGTGGGGACACTCAGGCACAGTACATCCCACAATACCTCGCCCGCCACCTCGTACTGGCAGACATAGCCGTCCACGGAGATGGTCTGCTGCTCCTGGTCCACCGTGAACACCTTGCCCTGGTGCTCGACCTCGTACACCGTGGAGGGCTTCTTTTCACTCCCGCAGGCGGCCAGGAACAGCAGGAGCAGCAGAACCAGCCAGGCGAGGCCACGGAAGCGGCGGGTTTTCGACTTGACAGCATCGTGTCTCATAAGTACACCCCCATCTCTGCTTTTCTACCATCATTATACAAGATTTGCCCGCCTGTGTCATTTATTTTTGTTTATTCTGTCCGACGAGAGACAAAAACGGGCCCACAGAATGGTGTGGGCCCGTAGTATTCTGTCTTTGGAGTTTTATGATTTCTTCTTGATCAAACCCAGAAGCACAATATTCACCACTAACAAAAGGATCACATATATAGTCAACAACGAAAACATGGGCGGTACAACGTCCATCATGGCACTCCAATCTTCTTTTTCAACCCATTGCAGCACCGCTCGGTATTCCATAAGAAGTGTCAATGATACAAATGCAAGCGAACAAACGGAAGCCCAAAATGCAATCTTTTTTTGCTTGGATATCATGAGCCAGCCGATCACACAAAAAGCCACGCTCAAAACACCACATATCAGCCACATATCGAAACCCCCTCAAATTATGATTTGTGGTTCTGACAATGCAGAGCTTTAAGGTTCTGTCGTCACAGCCTTCTTTTTCTGTATCGTACCATAAGAATACAAATAAGGAAAGAAAAAGTTGCCCCCGTGAGCCATCACAGGGGCAACAAGGTTCCTTTTCGTCCGCCTGATTTTGTTATGCCGGGCTGTCCGCCGCGTCCAGCATGTGCTCCAGGAGGATGCCGTACCCCTGGGTGGAGTCGTTGACTAAAACGTGAGTGACTGCGCCGATGAGCTTACCGTCCTGGAGGATTGGGCTGCCGCTCATACCCTGCACGATGCCCCCGGTGACGGAGAGTAGCGCCTCGTCGGTGACTTTGACCATCAGGTCCTTTCCGCTGCCCTCGGGGTAGATACGGGTGATCTCCACCTGGTACTCCTTCACCTCGTCCCCGGAGATGTTGGAGCGGATGACCGCCTGTCCGGTGTGGACCTCATCCCGCCCGGCCACCGGGACCGCTTCCACTCCGGCGGTGAGGGAGGTGTCGGTGAGGGTGCCGAAAATACCGGAGCCGCTGTTGCAGTAGAGCTCCCCCAGGTCCCGGCTGGCCTGGAAAGCCCCGTGGAGCTCACCGGGCACGCCCGCCTGGCCGGGGCGCACGTCCTGCACCGTGGCGTACATGATGGAACCGGACTGGAGGGGCATGAGCTGGGCAGTGTCCACGTCGCTGATACCGTGGCCCAAGGCGCCGAACACGCCGCTCTCCGGGTCGTAGAAGGTGAGGGTGCCGATGCCCGCCATAGAGTCCCGGATCCAGGCGCCCAGCTTATAGCTGCCGTCGGAGGCGCACTGGACGGCCTGGGCGGTGACCTGCAATTCCTCCCCGTCCCGCTGGGCCCGGATGCTCATGGTTTTGCCCTCTAAATCTTGGAGGATGGACTGGACCTCCTCAATGGTGTCCACCTCTTCGCTGTTGATGTGGGTGATGATGTCGCCCTCCCGCAGGCCGCAGCTTTTGGCCGGGGCGGAGCTGCCGGTGGGGGTGTCCACCTCGCTAAGTCCCACCACCATCACGCCGTCGGCAAAGAGCTTGATGCCCACCGCCCGGCCTAGGGGATATACCATGTCACCCACGCCGGCCACGCTCCCCGCGGCGGCGGCCCCCGCCGGGCCGGCGCTGAACACCAGCGCCGCCAGGGTCAGCGCCAGGGCGGTCGCCCGCACCGCCCAGGACAGCCATGGTTTTGCATTTGATTCCTCCTGCATAGTTTCACCCTTTCCGCGTCAAAATGTGTCATGCGCAAAAAAACTGCGCAAGATTAATATGACCGCGGCGGCGGGAAAGAACCCGCCGCCGCCGCTGCCAAAGAAACACACCTTTGGAATGGAAAGAGCTGCCGGCCCGCGGACGCGGGCTCTTTCGTTTTTTATGCAGGGAATTGTTTGTATCGCGTCCAAAAATCCATGAAGTCGTGAAAAAAGATCACTTCTCCAGCCGTTCCAGGTAGGCTTTCAGGGCGGAATTCTCCCCCAGGGAGCTGCCCGTGTGCTTCTCCGGATGGAGGGCCTGCCACACCGCGCCGGCCTGCTCCTTGAGCCGTCCCTCCTTCACCAGTTTCAGCAGAGTGGCGGAGTTCTCCGCGTCGTGGACCGCCCGGTGGGCCTCGCCCTCAAAGGTACAGGCCGCCGCCCCCAGGGCGTGCTTCAGGGACAGGCTGTTGGCCCCGGAGAGGCCGATGAGGCGGGTGTACACGTCCTGAAAATCCATCCAGCGCCCCTCCAGAGGGGCGGGGAGCTCCACTTCCTTCAGCCAGCTCTCGTCGAAGAGCTGGTTTTGGTCGGTACGGCTCCAGGAGTAGATGCGGGTGCGCCCGCCGCCGATCCACGCCCCGAAGGCGGCGATGGCCTCGGCAAAGGGCTCGGCGTCGGCCACATCGGCGTCGGTGATGCCGGTGAGCTGGGTGA
>DYBS01000065.1 GCA_019418525.1 Clostridiales bacterium | reverse complement strand
GGGCCAGCAGCACGTCCCCCCCCAGGGTCACCACACGGTTGACCTCGGTGGGGGCGCCCCGGCGTTTCAGGAGGTTTTTCGTCCCCTGGACCGCCAGCATCAGGATGACGATGATCCCCACCTGCGCCGCCATCAATGCCTGCATGCCGGAGCGCCGCTCGGTCAACAGCCAACAGAGGAGGCCGATCACTACCAGCGCCACGACACCCAACAGCAGCCGGTGGTGGCCCTTGGTGGGGACAAATTCCCCCAGGGCCGCCGCCTTCCGGGCCCGATAACGCCAGCGGTAGTAGGTCCACAGGTCCACCGCGCTGTACACGAACAGGCCCAGCCACGCAAGGCCGGTGAAAAGGTTTAGGGTATTGGACAGCAGGTCCACCGGCCGGTTCACCAACGACCAACAGAAGGAGCCACCCATCCAGAAGCCCAGGAGGAGCCACACCCACAGCAGCACCACCATGATCCGGGTAGCCCGGGCCATCTGCTTGAGCTCCAGGGCCGGGTCGGTCTCGATGGGCAGCGGGTCCTCCTCGGCGCTGTAAAAGAAGTACATCTTTCCCGCGGCCGCCGCGAAGTGCCAGCCCCCGTGGGCGCAGAAGTCCTGATAGGTCTGCTCCTCCTCAGTGGGACCGGGGGCAAACTCCGACAGGCGGTGGTCGTAGGTCACCGTGAAGTGGAGTTTGGCGGGCTCGATGCGGCGGTAATGCCAGCCGAAAGGGGTCACCTTGTCCAGCAGCCAGCCCTCCGCCGCCCGCTTCTCCAGATGGGCAGCCATGCCGGTTCGGTCGTAGAAGGAAAAGGGGATGAAATCCCGCTTGTGGTCTTTCATTGGAGCGCCTCCTCTCCAAACATCCGTCGATAGTCCTCGGCCTGGGCGCAGATGCGCCGGTACTCGGCATGCAGCCGGTCCCGGCCCTGGTCGGTGAGGATGTAGCTGCGCCTTCTCCCCTCCGCCCGGGTCTCCCGGATCATCCCGGCCTCCAGAAATTCCTCCAGCAGGTGGTACAAGGTGCCCGAGCCCACCTGCACCCGCCCGCCGGTCATGGCCGGGACCCGGTCCATGATGTCCATGCCGCAGCACTCCTTGCTGAGGCACAGGAGGATGTAGTACATCTGCTCGGTGAGGGTCTGGAACTTCATGCGCGGCATGCGGTCCCGCCTCCTTTGTCGAATATCGATATTCTCTTTATCTGTATTATAATCTCGAATATCGACATTGTCAATCCGGTTCTCTCACAACGCAAAAAAATCGGAGCGGACAGCCGTCCGCTCCGGTTTCGTTCAGCGCAGCTCCTCCCGCAGGCGGAGCACCTTCTCCTCGATGCGCCGGATGGTCTCCAGATAAACCTCGTCCGACTGGCCGCTGGGGTCGTCCAGCCCCCAGTCCTCCCGCCTTTGACAGGGCAGCATGGGGCACTGCACGTTGCAGCCCATGGTGACCACCACGTCCACCTCCGGCAGCTCCGCGAGGAGCTTGCTGTACTGCGTCTCCTCCAGGTCGATGCCATAAACCTGCTTCATCAGGCGCACCGCTCCCGGGTCCAGCGCCGGGCGCACCTCGGTCCCGGCAGAATAGCTCTCGAACACATCGGAGGCCAGCTTTTTTCCCAGCGCCTCCGCGATCTGGCTGCGGCAGGCGTTGTGCACGCAGACAAAGGCCACTTTCTTCATATCGCGCTCCTCCCCGGACCGGCTCAGTTCCTCCGGTCCACGGACAGGATAGCAGACAAATTCATCTTTGTCAATGTGTCTTGCCCCAGACATATCTTTGTGCTATCCTATCCCCAACCGGCGGACCTCTGCTCCGCCTATCCGACTGGGAGGGACTCATCCATGCGCATTCTCATCGCACCCGCCAAAAAAATGAACCGGGACCCGGACAGCTTTGCCCCCGACACCCTGCCCGCCTTTCTGCCCCAGACCCGGCAGATCCTCGCCGCGCTGAAAACCCTCTCCCCCGGGCAGCTCCAGGCCCTGTGGAAGTGCAGCGACGCCCTCGCCCGGCAGAACGTGGAGCGGCTGGAGACCATGGATCTGGAGCGGGACCTGACCCCCGCCCTCTTTTCCTACGAGGGCATCCAGTACCAGTACATGGCCCCCGGCGTGCTGGAGCAGGAGGCCCTGGACTATGTGGCGGAGCACCTGCGCATCCTGTCCGGGTTTTACGGCCTGCTGCGCCCCATGGACGGGGTGACTCCCTACCGCCTGGAAATGGGGGCGAAGCTGGCGGTGAACGGCTGCCAGGATCTGTACGCCTTCTGGGGGGACCGGCTGGCCGCCGCCCTGGCCCGGGAGTGCGATTTCGTGCTGGATCTGGCCTCCCGGGAGTACAGCCGGGCGGTGCTTCCCCATCTGCCTCCCACCATACGGCGGGTCACCTGCGTGTTCGGCGAAGAGCGGGACGGCCGCGTGGTGGAAAAGGGAACTCTGTGTAAGATGGCCCGGGGCCGCATGGTGCGCTGGCTGGCCCAGTGCGGAGGCTCAGACGGGGAGGCCGTACAGGCCTTTTCTGAGCTGGGTTTCTCCTTCTCCTCCTCCCGCTCCACACCGAATCACTATGTCTTTGTGAAAAAGGCGCGCGGATAACCGCGCGCCTTTTTCACAGCCGGACCAGTTCGGTGCGGAGTGTATAGTAGAACGGCTCCCCCAGCATTCGACGGCACCGCGCATCATAAAAGGCCAGTAGCAGGATCACGCTCTCAGGAAGGCTCCAGTGGATTACTCTAAGCCCCGGAAATGCTACTGCCCCTGTTTGTGGTATAGCGGTCATTCACCTGCTTGAAGTTGTCCAGATCCAGCATGAAGAAGAGATAACGGGCGGAGTGGCCCATTTTCTCGGAGATATGAAGCTGTTCCCTTGCAGTCACAGATCCCAGTCAGGGGGGCACTAATGGCTTCGTACTCCAGACTGGCCCTGTCGTGGTCCTGCCTCGAGATGTCGATAAGTACACTGATGACCGCATCCCACCCGTCGGCAGCCAAGGTCCTTCTGCCGATGTGTAGTTCTCGTAGCCAGCTATCCCCAACAGGCGCCCGTTGGCCACATAGAGAGGAAATTCCTCCTCCAGGTAACCGCCCACAATGCCTCCGGGTATGAATTGCCCGGTCAGCTCCATCAGCTCACAGTGGGCGTCGGGCTGACCGTGCCAACACTGAAAACCCGGTCGGAGAGCAGCTCCAGCGTATGCGTCTCGTCCCGCTCCACCAGATCGTGCTGAAAAATTGTTTAATACAGCATGGATTTGCTGGTCATTTGAGGAACTGCCATGGTAGCCATGGTCGTCTCCTGCCATGGCGTTTCTTCCTTTTTGGGCTGCTCAGACTCTGTCTGGCTGACCAGCTGATACACCTGACTCAGCTCCATGGGGCGATAATAGTAATAGCCCTGGATCATATCGCATCCCGTATTCAAAATGATCTCATTCTGATCCGCGCACTCCACACCCTCCATACAGACCGTCTTGCCAAACTGATGGCAGGCAAAGACAATACTGCGGATAAAGTGCATTTTCGCTTCCGACTCCATGACCTCCTGAACCAGCGAGCGGTCCAGCTTGATAATGCTGGAGGGATATTGCAGCAGCATCCGCAGGGAGGAATAGCCGCTTCCAAAATCGTCCAATGCGATATAGAGACCCATATCCTGACACTCCTGAACGAAGTAGGTCAGCTTCTCCGGCTGCTCATCCAAGCAGCTTTCCGTCAGTTCCGCCACCAGGCTGGATCCGTCCAGGTGGTACTTCTTCAGCGTCTCCCTCATAAAGGGCAGCAGCTGAGGATCGGAGAGCTGGTGCAGGCTGACATTGAAGGTGAGATAAAAGCCGGGATTATAGGCGTGGAGCCGGGTGCAGGTAATCGCGGCCTGCTCAAAGACCCAGCGCCCCACAGTCTGGATCAGATTCTCCTTCTCCAGAATGGGAATAAAGATCCCCGGAGACACATTCTGTCCTTCAAAGGTCCACCGCAGCAGCACTTCTCCGCCGATGACCGTGCCGTCTCCCGCCGAGACAACGGGCTGAATCACAATGCGGAAATGCTCCATATTGTTGGCCACATTTTGGCTCAGCGCCAGCACCATATTGGACATCTGTCTGACTCGCTGGATATTGCGGGCGGAATAGTCCACATAGTCCAGACTGGTATCCTGTTTGGCCACCCGGATGAGGGAGGACAGATTTTCCACCAGATCATCGGGGGGCATAGTTCCGTTGGGATACTCCATGATGCCAAAAGAACAGACATTGCGCACCGATACATCCATACTGGCATAGCACGTTTGGACAATGGACCGGATCTGCTCTACCAGTGCCTTCTCTCCCTCGGCGGCCAGGCAGGCGGAGTTGACAATGGCCATACAGCGCATTCCCTCCAGCCGGTAGAAGGACATTTTCCATGCCAGATTCTCCACCAGAGCTTCCGAAATCTTTTTGAGCAGGCGGTCGCCGTACGCCCGTCCCTTGGTGCTGTTGACCTCTGTAATGCCGTTGAGTCTAAAGCCGATGATCAGGGTCTTCTGTCCCGATTTCCGCAGCTCCTCCAACTGTGGGAACGCGGCGTGCTCCCGGGGGAAGTTGCTGATGGGGTCCACCACAAAATTCTTATCCTGATGGGTCACCCGGCCGGAGAAAAACAGTGGCTCGGTCTTGTCCTGATTCCACGTGAGGATTCCGTAGCAGCGGACCCAAAGACTGTTGCCATGTATATCCCGCACCTGGTAGCGCAGATCGTGCAGGGTTCGTTTCTCTCTCAGCATGCTGGAGATATCCTGCCAGAAAATATCCTGGAATTCCGGTGTGGTAATCCGTTTCGACCACTGCCGCAGCAGACCCTTGACCTGATTGTGTGGGAAGCCGAAATCCTCTTTCATATTGTCGGAAATATAAAAGAGGTCCCTCTGCATGTCCCCTATGTAGAAATAGCTGGAGTCGTTGTCCTGAGATACCGACTGGAACAGTGCCTCCATATCGCAGTTGGCCTGGGAAAGGAAATCCTGGAACGGTGTACTTTTGGTCCGGTGTTCCAGAGCCGGCGCGCCGCGCCGCGTCGGCTCTCCTTCCGTCTCAGGCTGCCGGCGGTCTACTCCGGGCCGTCGGCTGTTTTTCCGATAAAAATCCCGCTTATTCTGGTACATGACCTGATCGGCCTGGGTAATCAGCTTTTCCAGATTCAGCGGCTGGGTATCCGACCAGATATAGCCCACCGCAATGTGACAGGTATCCTCCTGGATCTTTCCTCGCAGACGGTAGAGGCTGCTGCGGAACGCAGTTTCTTCACAGTTGGGATAGAGAGCGATGAATTCATCCCCCCCTGTCCGGTAAACCATACCGGAATCCACTGCCTCCCGGATGAGATCATAGCAGTGGCAGATCAGCTGATCCCCCGCCTCATGGCCCTGGATGTCATTGACCTTCTTCAACCCGGTTATGTCGCAGTAAAGAACTCCCACCGACCTCATGGGCAGCTCCCCATACTGCTCGGACAATGCGTGCCGGTTGAGCGCTCCGGTCAGCTGATCATGGTAGCTCAGCTCATTCAGTTTGGCGAGCAGATCCCTTCGCTTCAGCAGGGTGGAGGTAAAATAGCCGATGATGTTCAGAAGCGGTGTGATGAGGGGGAGCATCTGCGGGTCCGGATTGTCCACGCCCACAAACCCAATAACTTCACCGTCTACTTTGATGGGACCGGCAGCCAGAGAGTGAATGTTCTGAGGCTTCAGTAGCGCATAGGACTCGGGATGGCTGGCGCGGATCTCCTCCAAGTCCGGAATGACTGTCACTTCATTGTTGGCAAACAACGTCAGCCACCAGTCCACTGCGGAAACTGCCACATGCTGCAGCAGCTCTTTCTGGGGCTCGGCCTGTTCCGAGCACCACTCATAGGTATTGCTGATGGTCTGATTCCCGTACACCTCAAAAATATAGGCCCGGTCACAGGAGAACGTCTGTCCAATGTAGGTCAACATGGTCTGCATGGACTCCTCTGGGTTAGTATTGGAGAACATATGCTGCATACACTCGTTGAGGATCGTTTCGCTGCGCGCATAGTAGTAGGGCGTCTTGCAGGCGATCTCGGAATCGGCATCAATGGCGATCTCAATGCGGTAATTCCGCCCACCGTCCTGGATCAGGCTGTCCTTAACCAGAAACCGCTTGTTCAAAATTGGATTTTTGTGAATCCAGGATACAAATTCTCCCATTTTTAACTGCTCATTGGTGCAAAAAGAACAGGGGACCGGCGACCCCTGGAGTACTTCATAGCATTTCTTTCCCACATACTCGGTGTGAGAACCGTAACCCAACGCGTCTCTCAGATGATGGTTCATATAGACCAATTCATGTGTCTCCACATCCGAAACATATACTATTTCGTCCAGATCTTCAAAAAAGTCCCAGATATTTCCCATAAGCAACTTCTCCTCTACTGCGCACGATTACATATTATTGTATCGGCAGGATCAATCCAAAAATTAAGTGACCGTTTCCAAAATATCATCACTTGTCTCAGCCTGAAATCCTCATACCGAGGAGCGCATACAGAAAGCCCCATGGGGACAAGCCCCTGGCGTGCAGCTGTAATTCCTACGGAATCAAATCAGGGCACTCAGCTGGATCACGAGTCCGCTGATTTGATGCTGGTTTCCAATTTCATAATATCCCTGAACCTGTATGCATACATCTGTGATCCCTAATGAAATTTTCTTTTTATCTTTCATACCTCTTTACGCTTTGGATGCCATTGTTTTCGGTGTTGTTTCCAAAGCAGAAATCGAACTTGGTGCAGCGGATCCAGTCTTGAGACGAGGAGCCGTAGAATAAACATATGATGAACTTCGCAATAAAAAAGCTCGTCGCAAGCGAAATATCGCTTGCGACGAGCTGGTGCCGGTGGCCGGACTCGAACCGGCACAGATTGCTCCGTCACATTTTGAGTGTGATGCGTCTACCAATTCCGCCACACCGGCTGATTGTCTTGGGGCACGTCCTGATATGATATTATACACGAAAGTTTCTCCCTTGGCAAGATGGGATTCACAAGATTTCTCCTGTCTCATCTCCTCCGGAATCCCTTGACGGTCTTTTTGATCCGTGCCATAATGAAATAATACGAATTGCAACTGGAAGTGAGATTATGACAGAATTTCTGGTCCGCCATTTTGTGCGCGACTACGACCACACCGACGACCCGCAGGTACGGGAACGGTATGGCCTGCTCTCCGGTATCGTGGGTATTCTTTTGAACCTCTTCCTTTCGGCGAGCAAGTTCCTGGCCGGTACCGTTACCGGCTCCATCTCCATCACCGCCGACGCCTTCAACAACCTCTCTGACGCCGGCTCCTCCGTGGTGACTCTGGTCGGCTTCCGTCTGGCCGGGCAGAAGGCCGATAAGGACCACCCCTTCGGCCACGGGCGGATGGAGTATCTGGCCGGCCTTCTGGTGTCCCTCCTCATCCTGATGGTGGGCTTTGAGCTGGCCAAGTCCTCGGTGGATAAGATCCTCCACCCCACGGAGGTGGAGTTCTCCCCCCTCTCCGCCGCCATCCTGCTTCTGTCGGTGGCGGTCAAGCTGTGGATGAATCTCTTCAACCGCAGCCTCTCCAAACGCATCCGCTCGGCGGCCATGGCCGCCACCGCCACCGACTCCCTCTCCGATGCAGTGGCCACCTTTGTGCTGTTCCTGGGTCTGCTGTGCGGGCATTTCCTCTCCCTGCCTTTGGACGGCTGGTTGGGCCTGGCCGTGGCGGTGTTTATCCTGCGGGCCGGCTGGGGCGCTGCCAAGGACACCGTGGACCCCCTGCTGGGCCAAAATCCCGACCCGGAGCTGGTGCGCTCCATTCAGGAGACTGTACTGGCCCATCCCCAGATTACCGGCATGCATGACCTGGTCATCCACGACTACGGCCCCGGCCGGGCCATGATGTCCTTCCACGCCGAGGTGCCCATGGATGCCAATATCCTGGAGGCCCACGACATCATCGACCACGTGGAGCGGGAGCTGATGGAGAAATACCACATCCTCACCTCCATCCACATGGACCCCATCGCCACCGATGATGAACAGGTCAACCACCGCCGCGACATGGTGGAGCGCCTGGTGAAAGAGGTGGAGCCCCAGTGCACTATCCACGACTTCCGTATGACCGGCGGCCCCCACCACACCAACCTGATCTTCGATGTAGTGGCCCCCCACAACTGCCCCCTCAGTGACAGCGAGCTGCGCGAGGAGATCGCCCGGCGCATCCAGGCCGAGGACTCCTCCTGCTACGCCGTTATCCAGATAGACCACCTTTTTGTAGAATAACAGCTGTTTTTACAGAAAATTCACCCTCCCCACCGCCGTCCGCGATACAATAGACCCAACGGATACCGCTCACAGAAAGGAAGGAATTCCATGGCACGCAAAATACTGATCGTCGAGGACGAAACCAACATCGCTGAGCTGCTCCACCTCTATTTGGAAAAAGAGGGCTTCGAGACCGCCGTGGCCGGCGACGGCGGCAAGGGCGTGGAGCTCTTCCGCTCCTTCCACCCCGACCTGGTGCTGCTGGACATTATGCTCCCTGTCATGGACGGCTGGTCGGTGCTGAAAAAGATCCGGGAGCACGACAAGACCCCTGTCATCATGCTCACCGCCAAGGGCGAGACCGATGACAAGGTCAACGGCCTGGAGATGGGCGCCGACGACTACATCGTCAAACCCTTCGAGATGAAGGAGGTGCTGGCCCGCATCCACGCCGTGCTCCGCCGCTTCGGCGCTGAGGAGGAGGGCTCTACCGAGAAAAAGCTCACCTTTGATAAACTCACCATCAATTTGGACTCCTATGAGCTGCTGGTGGACGGCAAGCGTGTGGATACGCCCCCCAAGGAACTGGAGCTTCTCTACCATCTGGCCTCTGCCCCCAACCGCGTATTCACCCGCAATCAGCTTTTGGACGAGGTGTGGGGCTTCGACTACTTCGGCGACTCCCGCACCGTGGACGTGCACATCAAGCGCCTGCGTGAGAAGCTGGAGGGGGTCAGCGACCAGTGGAGCCTCAAGACTGTCTGGGGTGTCGGCTATAAATTTGAGGTCGTGAACAACGGATGAAGAGCTTCTATCAGCGGCAGTTCATGCTCATGGCCGGGATGGTCCTGCTGTCCTTCGCCCTGCTGGGCTCGGCCTTCATCACCCTCTCCTATCAATATACCATTCAGGAGAAGCGGGACTCCATGGAGCGCAACGCCAAGTTCATCTCGGAGTTTACCAGCGCTGTCCAGAGCAGCGGCCTGAGCCTGATGGACTCCTCCTATCAGGCCTATGTCAGCTCTATCTCCCGCATCTCCGACGCCTATGTCATCATCTGCCGCCCCGGCGGCCGGGTGATCCTGGCCAGTGAGGGGACCTTCCGGGACGGCATTGCCGCCCCCACGGTCCCCGAGCAGATCTGCCAGGAACTTGAAAAGAACGGCGATTACAGCGGCGTGACCACCTTGGACGGGCTCTTCCCCGAGCAGCGCTATGTGGCCGGGCGCACCGTCAGCCTCAGCGGCTTTACCGGCCAGTCCTATGAGACCAATCTGGTCTTTGTGGCCGCCGATACCTCCAGCATCACTGAGCTGTGGCGGGCGGTAGCCACCATTTACTTCGCCACCGCCGTTGTAGTGCTCCTTATTGCCTTCATCAGCAGCTCCCTCACCTCCATGCACCAGACCAAACCTCTGAAGCAGATCGCCGACGTGGCCCGGAAATTCGGTCACGGGGAGCTAGACGCCCGGGTCACCGGCTGCGAGAACCGCAAAGATGAAGTGGGCGAACTGGCTGAGGCTTTCAACGCCATGGCCGACTCTCTGGCCAAAGCCGAGGCCAAGCGCAGTGAGTTCATTGCCAATGTCTCCCACGAGCTCAAGACCCCCATGACCACCATCGCCGGCTTTGCCGACGGCATCCTGGACGGCACCATCCCCCCTGAGCGGGAGAAGGAGTATCTGAAAACCATCTCCACCGAGACCCGACGGCTCTCCCGCTTGGTGCGGCAGATGCTGGACCTGTCCCGGATGCAGTCCAGTGAGAGCGTCACCGCCCAGGAGCCCTTCGACGCGGTAGAGGTGATGCTGCGGGTGCTGGTGAGCCTGGAGCCCAAGATCAACGCCCGGCACCTGGACGTGGACACCCAGCTGCCCGACGGCAGCGTCATGGTGTGGGGCGACCCCGACGCCATTACCCAGGTGTGCTATAACCTCCTGGACAACGCCATCAAATTCTCCACCGAGGGGAGCACCATCGGCATCACGGTGGTCACCAAGGCGGGTAAGGCCCGTATCTCGGTGCGCAACACCGGCGAGACCATCGCCCCCGAGGAACTGCCCCTCCTCTTTGACCGCTTCCACAAGACCGACCGCTCCCGCAGCGAGGACCGGGACGGGGTGGGACTGGGCCTCTATATCGTCAAGAGCATCCTGGGCAGCCACAAGGAAAATATCACCGTGACCAGCGAGGACGGTGTGACGGAGTTCACCTTCACCCTGACGCTGGCCTGAGGGGAGCATCCCATATGTACAGCTACTTCTATGAC
>DYBS01000064.1 GCA_019418525.1 Clostridiales bacterium | reverse complement strand
GAAAAGAAATCGGGCGCTGTCCGCGCAGGACGCCCGTGCGGCGAGCACACCCCCGCCGGTCCGGCGGTCAGTACCCAGGTCCAAACATAACAAAGCGCCGCAGTCCATTCGGACTGCGGCGCTTTTTTTCTTACTTCTTGGCGCTCTCGCTCTTGGGCAGGATCAGGTTCAGGAAGATCGCCATGATGGCGGTGACCACCACGGGGGAGGAGCCGAACACCATGGTGACCCACTGGGGGAAGCCGGCCAGGCAGCCCTGGACCTGGCTGATGCCCACGCCCATGGCCACGGACAGGCCCACCACAGTGCGGGCGCGCATGTCGAACTTCTCGGAGGTGATCATGCTCACGCCGGTCATGGTGATCATGGCGAACACCGACACGGTGGCGCCGCCGATGACGCTCTGGGGAATGGTGGTCAGCACGGAGGAGATCTTGGGCACGAAGCCGGCCACCGCCAGCACGATGGCGGCGAAGGCGAACACGGCCCGGTTGATGACCCGGTTGACGGTGACGATGCCCACGTTCTGGCTGTAAGAGGCGGTGGGCAGACCGCCGAACAGGGCGCCCACCACGCTCATGACGCCCTGGCCGATGATGCCGCCCCGCAGCTCCTTGTCGGTGGGCATGCGGTCCATGCCGCCGATGGTGGTGGAGCTCAGGTCGCCGATGGTCTGCACGGCGTTGACCATGTAGACAATGGCCAGGGAGACGATGGCGCTGGGGTGAAACTCAATGGGGAAGTGCATGGGCATGGGCACCTGGAACACGCCCGCCTGGCCCACGGCGCTGAAGTCCACCAGGCCCAGGGGGATGGAGATGATGTAGCCCACGATCATGCCCCACAGGATGGCGCCCAGCTTGAGTACGCCCTTGGTGAAGTTGTTGAGGAAGAGCACCACCAGGAAGGTGATGATGGCCACCGCCCAGCTCTTGGGGGAGGCGTAGTCCGGCTTGCCCACGCCGCCGGCCATGTACTTAATGGCGGTGGGGTAGAGGGACAGGCCGATGGTGAAGATCACCGTGCCGGTGACCAGGGGCGGGAAGAGGACCCGGATCTGCTTAACAAAGATGCCAAACACGATGGCGACAATGCCGCCCACGATTTCGGCGCCTAGAATGGCAGGTAAGCCGAACTCACCGCCGATGGCCTGCAGGGTGGGCACATAGGCAAAGCTAATACCCATAATGACCGGCAGACGGGAGCCCACCGGGCCGATGGGGAAGAGCTGGAGGAGCGTGGCCACCGCAGTGACCAGCAGGGAGACCTGGATCAGCAGGGTCTGATCCGCACCGGTGATGCCGCAGGTACCGGCGATCATAATGGCCGGCGTGACGATGCCCACGACCGCGGCCACCACATGCTGCAGTCCCAGAGGGATTGTCTGGCCCAGGGGAGGGACGCCCTCATACTGGAAGACGGACCCGCTCTTGGTTTGAGACGCGTTTTTCATCAATGCCACCTCTCACAAACTTTTTTCTGACAAAAAATATTTTTATTGTCATTAAAACTATACCGTTCCTTTTTGGAAGATTCAAGCCAAAACTGCCCAGTTCAGTCCCAAAAATAAGTGGGTAATTTTGTTGAATTTTCCAAATCGCTTCGCTGACGAAAGGAAAACTTTGGTTGTGGTGCGTGGAATGGATTTACGCGCGCAGGCCCGGGCGGTCTCCCGCCCGGGCCTGAACAGACAGATATGGTTCCTGCCTAGGCAGCGGGATTTACTGGTGGATCTTGGTACCGGTCTTGCCGGCCACGCCGTCCTTGGCCTTCTCCAGCAGGGTAATGAGGGCGGTGCGGCCCGGCTTGGACTGAGCAAACTGCAGGGCGGCCTGCACCTTGGGCAGCATGGAGCCGGGGGCGAACTCGCCGTCGGCGATGTACTTCTCAGCCTCGGCGGGAGTCAGCTCGTCCAGCCACTTCACATCGGGCTTGCCGAAGTGGATGGCCACCTTCTCCACGGCGGTGAGGATGATGAGGCAGTCGGCATCCAGCTGCTGGGCCAGGACGCAGGAGGCAAAGTCCTTATCCACCACGGCCGCGGCGCCCTTCAGGTGATGGCCCTCGGTCTTGTAGACGGGGATACCGCCGCCGCCGCAGGCCACGACCACCAGACCGGCGTCCACCATATCGTGGATGGACTCGATCTCAATGATGGACTGGGGCTTGGGAGAGGCCACGACCCGGCGGTAACCCCGGCCGGCGTCCTCCACCACGTTATAGCCGCGCTCGGCCACCAGCTTGTCGGCCTCCTCCTTGGTCATGAAGGCGCCAATGGGCTTGGTAGGATTCTTGAAGGCGGGGTCGGCGGGGTCCACCTCGACCTGGGTCAGCACGGTGGCCACGCCCTTGTTGATGCCGCGGTCCAGCAGCTCCTCCCGCAGGGCGTTCTGCAGATCGTAGCCGATGTAGCCCTGGCTCATGGCCACGCACACGGACAGGGGGCAGGGGATGTACTTCTCGGGGTTGGAGCGGGTCAGCTCGGTCATAGCGGTCTGAATCATGCCCACCTGGGGGCCGTTGCCGTGGGCAATGATGACCTGATGGCCCTCCTCGATCAGATCGACAATGGCCTTGGCGGTCTGCTTCACGGCCACCATCTGCTCGGGCAGGTTGTTGCCCAGCGCGTTGCCGCCCAGGGCGATGACGATTTTCTTACCCATACGTTTCGCACCTCTTTATCTGAATATCAAATGATTTTTATTGAAAATTCTGCTTTGCCAGAAAATGGTTGAGCCCGGACAGCGGCAGGGGTGCTGCCGCCGCCCGGGCCGTTCCACTTCCAAAGGAACTATCAGCAGGCGCGATGGACGGAGGCGAAACCGTTCACGCCGGCCAATCTAGCGGTTAAAGGGTCAGTTTCCAGCTTACTTCTGGAACCAACGGGCCATGCCGCGCTCCTCCAGGGCCTTCAGAGTGGCCTGGGGATCCTTCACCTTGGCCAGGAAGATCATGGCGGCGATGATGTAGGGCTTGAAGGAGGCCTCCTTGTACAGGGGGTCACGATAGCGGTCGAACACGGAAGCCTCGACCTCGCCGTCCTTGCAGGAGACGTCGTTGATGTCGGCGGGCAGGCAGTGCATGTACAGAGCCTTGCCGTCCTTGGTGGTCTTCATCAGCTCCTCGGTGCAGCACCAATCCTTGTGGGTGGCGTTCTGAGCCAGCAGCTCCTTCTCCAGAGCCTTGATGCCGTCGGTGTCGCCCTCAGCGTACAGGTTGGTGCGCTTCTCCATGGCGGCGAAGGGAGCCCAGCTCTTGGGATACACGATGTCGGCGTCCTTGAAGGCCTCAGCCATGCTGTTGGTCTTGGTGAAGGTGCCGCCGGACTTCTCAGCGTTCTTCTTGGCGACCTCCTCAACCTCGGGCATGACCTCGTATCCCTCGGGGTGAGCCAGGACCACGTCCATGCCGAAGCGGCTCATCAGGCCGATGATGCCCTGAGGCACGGAGAGGGGCTTGCCGTAGGAGGGGCTGTAAGCCCAGGTCATGGCGATCTTCTTGCCCTTCAGGTTCTCCACGCCGCCGAAGTGGTGGATGATGTGCAGCATGTCGGCCATGGCCTGGGTGGGGTGGTCGATGTCGCACTGCAGGTTCACCAGGGTGGGCTTCTGCTCCAGGACGCCGTCCTTGTTGCCCTGGGTCACGGCCTCGACCACTTCCTTCTGATAGGTGTGGCCCTTGCCGATGTACATGTCGTCACGGATGCCGATGACGTCAGCCATGAAGGAGATCATGTTGGCAGTCTCGCGGACGGTCTCGCCGTGAGCGATCTGGCTCTTGCCCTCGTCCAGGTCCTGGACCTCCAGGCCCAGCAGGTTACAGGCGGAGGCGAAGGAGAAGCGGGTACGGGTGGAGTTGTCGCGGAACAGGGAGATGCCCAGGCCGGACTCAAAGATCTTGGTGGAGATGTTGTTCTCACGCATGTAGCGCAGAGCGTCGGCCACGGTGAACACGGCCTCGATCTCGTCGTCGGTCTTGTCCCAGGTCAGGAAGAAGTCGCCCTCGTACATATCCTTGAAGTTCAGCTTGTTGAGCTTGTCGATATAAGCCTGCAGTTTGGCGTCCATATTCATGATCTCCTTTATATTTTATTTGATTTCCAACGTTAGGGGGTGCGTCCACCCCGCCGCAGGGCGGGGCAGACGCGATGGAAAGGGGTCAATTACTTAATGTCGTTGTTGGTCTTGCCGGCGCGGAACTGAGTCACGTCAGCGGTCTTGTTCTCCTCCTTGTACAGGCCGGGCACGGCGGCATACAGGGCGGCGCAGGTCACCAGGTCCTTCTTCCAGGTGATCTCGTTGGGGGCGTGAGCCTGGGACTCGGCGCCGGGGCCGAAGCCCACGCAGGGGATGCCGTAACGGCCCTGGATGGCCACGCCGTTGGTGGAGAAGGTCCACTTGTCGATCAGAGGACGGTGACGCAGGTGCATGGCGCCGTCGGGCCCGATGCGCTCCTCGCCGAAGAGAGCGTGGTGGGCGTCGGCCAGAGCCTGGACGTGAGCGGCGTTCTCCTTGTTGATCCAGGTGGGGAAGTAGGCCTCAGTCTCATAGACCTCGCCGGTCCAGGAGGGACGGTCATACATGTACATGGAGACCTTCACGTCGTCGCCGTACTGCTTGACGTGGGGCAGCTGACGGATCTCCTCCAGGCAGGAATCCCAGGTCTCGCCGGCGGTCATGCGGCGGTCGATGGAGATGGAGCAGGAGTCAGCCACAGCGCAGCGGCTGGGGGAGGTGTAGAAGATCTGGGAGGTGGTGCAGGTGCCGCGGCCCAGGAAGCGGGCATCCTCGTAGTGCTCGGGGTTGTACTTGGGGTTGAGCATCTTCACAAGGCCCTTGATCTCGGTGGAGTCGGCGTCGTCGTTCTCGTTCAGGGCGCGGACATCCTGGAGAATGTCCGCCATCTTGTAGATGGCGTTATCGCCGCGCTCGGGGGCGGAGCCGTGGCAGGACACGCCCTTCACGTCCACGCGGATCTCCATACGGCCGCGGTGGCCGCGATAGATGCCGCCGTCGGTGGGCTCGGTGGAGACCACGAACTCGACCTGCTCCTTCTTGATGCCCTTGGCGGGGAAGAACTTGTTGACGATGTACTGCCAGCACATGCCGTCGCAGTCCTCTTCCTGCACGGAGCCCACGACCATGATCTTGTAGCCCTCGGGAATCAGGCCCAGGTCCTTCATGATCTTGGCGCCGTAGGTGGCGGAAGCCATGCCGCCCTCCTGGTCGGAGCCGCCGCGGCCGTAGATGACCTCGTCATCCTCGTAGCCCTTGTAGGGGTCGTGCTCCCAGTTGTTGATGTTGCCGATGCCCACGGTGTCGATGTGGGAGTCGAAGGCGATGATCTTGTCGCCCTTGCCCATCCAGCCGATGATGTTGCCCAGACCGTCCACCTCGACCTCGTCGTAGCCCAGCTTCTCCATCTCAGCCTTGATGCAGGCCACAACTTCCTTCTCCTCGCAGCTCTCGCTGGGGTGGGAAATCATTTCCCGCAGGAAGCGGGTCATGTCGGCCTTGTAACCTTCGGCAGCAGCTTTAATCTTCTCATAATCCATGGCTGATTCCTCCATTTTATCTGTTATTTTATGCGGATATCGCTCCGCAGCGGTTTAGCTCTTGGATTCCACGTGGCCCATGGGGGTGGTGTCGGTGCACACCTCGCCGTCCCACACGATGCGGCGGTACTTCTCGGGATCGGTGTCGCCCTCGGTGGAGATCATCAGCACCTGGCTGAAGCGGTCCAGGCCCAGGTAATCCCGCAGCTCCTTGTACTTCTCGTCGTGCATGATGGCGTCCAGGCAGCCCATGCCCACGGCGCCGGACTCGCCGGAGATCACCACGGGATCGCCGTGGACGGGGTTGGCGAGCATGCGCATGCCCTTGGCGGACACCCAGTCGGGGCAGGAGGTGAAGGCGGCGGAGTGGTTGCGCAGGATGTCCCAGCCGATGATGTTGGGCTCGCCGCAGGCCAGGCCCGCCATGATGGTGGTCAGGTCACCGGTGACGATGCGGGGGTTGCCGTCCTTGGCCACAGCGCCCTTGTAGAGGCAGTCGGCCGCGGCGGTCTCCATAATGACCACCTTGGGGGGATCGTTGGGGAAGAGGTTGGCGAAGTAGCCCTGCACCGCGCCGGCCAGGGAGCCCACGCCGGCCTGGACGAAGATGTGGGTGGGGCGGTTGACGCCGATCTGGCGCAGCTGCTCGGCGGCCTCAGCGGCCATGGTGCCGTAGCCCTGCATGATCCAGGAGGGGATGTCCTCATAGCCCTCCCAGGCGGTGTCCTGGACAATGACGCCGTTCTCGCACTGGTCGGCCTCAGCGGCGGCCATACGCACGCAGTCGTCGTAGTTGACCTCCTCGATGGTGACGGTGGCGCCCTCCTTGGCGATGTTGTCGAAGCGGCTCTTGACGCTGCCCTTGGGCATGTGGACGACTGCCTTCTGGCCCAGCTTCTTGGCGGCCCACGCCACGCCGCGGCCGTGGTTGCCGTCGGTGGCGGTGAAGAAGGTGGCCTGGCCGAACTCCTGGCGCAGCTTGTCACTGGTCAGGTAGTCATAGGTCATCTCGCTGACGTCCTTGCCCATCTTCTGGGCGATGTACCGGGCCATGGCGAAGGAGCCGCCCAGCACCTTGAAGGCATTGAGGCCGAAGCGGTAGGACTCGTTCTTCACATACACGCCGGCCACGCCCATGTAGTTGGCCATCCCCTTGAGGTTATCCAGGGGAGTGATGGAATACTGGGGGAAGCTGCTGTGGAAGGCGCGGGCCTTGGCCACGTTCTCCAGGGACATGACATCCAGCCATTTGTCCTCGCTCTTGGGCAGCTCATTGCGTACCCACTTGATCTGTTCCATCTCCATTTTACTGCTCGCCTCCGTAAAAAAATAAGAGATCCCATGCGGGCCTGTCCACCCGCGTTACTGGAACCATCATACCATATTCCAATTAGAAGTCAAGACGAAATCTAAAAATTTTTTATTGTTACTAAAATAGTTTTTTAGTTTTGTGCAGTTTGCCTAGAATGTGAAATTTTTCTCTCTGTTCCTTGTCTTTAATCTATAAAGTTATGGCCCAAAATACAAAATTTTTGTAAGGTGTCCCCTGTCCGCAGGCAAAAGAAAACCGGCGCGCCGCAAGGTCCGCAGCGCGCCGGCAGGGGGTACCAATTTTCAGTTGAAAAACACCCGGATGGTGTCCTCCACGGCCTGCCAGTCCACCGCCTGGACCAGCACCATATAAAAGATGGTGCCGCCGAAGATGGACAGCAGATTGTTGTGCTTCCACAGGTGGAGCACCACCACCAGCACCACCGACACCAGCGGGGGCAGCCAGCTCCCCAGTCCAACGAAGGACACCCCCCGCAGGCAGTACACGATGAGCATGGCAATGATGGCCGGCGGCAGCACCCGCCCCAGGTAGAGCACCAGCTTGGGGGGATGGCCCCCCCGGTCAAAGAGCAGGAAGGGGAGGGCCCGGGTGAGGAAGGTCACCACCGCCATCACCGCGATGGAGGCCACCGCCTGCATGGGGGTCAGCATACCGCATCCTCCTCTCTGTCTTTTTGGGACACGGCGGTCCCTTTCTCATCCAGCCGCCCCCGCAGCAAGAGCAGCGCCACCACGATGATGGCCAGGGCGGGGAGGAGCATGTTCTCCGCCCCCACCAGCAGCAGGCTCACCAGTGTGGCCCCCGCCCCCAGCAGGGCGGGCAGGTGGGAGCGGTACGTCTCCCACTGCTCCACGGCGATGACCACAAAGAGAGCGGTCATGGCAAAGTCGATACCGGTGGTGTCGATGGGGATCACCGCCCCCGCCACCGCGCCGATCACCGAGCCCAGGATCCAGTAGGACTGGTCCAGCAGGGCGATGGAAAAATAAAAGTTCTTGGGATTTACCCCCACCGGGGCCTGGGCCGAAGAGAGCAGGGCATAGGTCTCATCGGTGAGAGAGAAGATCATGTAGAGCTTGCGTATCCCCATGCCCCGGAATTTCTCCAGCATGGACAGGCCGTAGACCAGGTGGCGGAAATTAATGATGAGGGTCATCAGCGCCACCGTACCCAGCGTGGCGCCGGTGCTCAGCAGGCTCACCCCCAGGTACTGCCCCGAGCCGGCGTAGATGGACAGGCTCATGAAAAACGCCCAGATGAAATTGTACCCCACGGCCTGGAGCATGAAGCCAAAGGCGATGCCGATGGCCAGATACCCCATGAGGACCGGGACGGTCACCGGAAAGGCGGCGGCCAGAGCTTTACGGTCCATGATTGTATCCCTTCTCGCGTGAAAAAATGAACTCCGCCGGGGTCCCGCCCTGGCCGGACTGCGTGCAAGGTTTTCCGTGTTGATGAATAAGCATCCACTTATTACCGACCACACCCCCGAAAAAACCGGTCCCTTTCCGCTTTTTCCCCCTGGCGCATTGGAAACATTGTAATAAATTTTCGCCCCGATTGCAAGAGGGCCAGAGGCCTCTTTCCGCCGTTTTGTTTACAAAATGCCATTGTTTTTTTCTTCTGTTCTTGTATAATGTATAATACTTTCCTCAGAAGGACGGATACCGTATGAGACCCTTACTCTACATTTACAATCCACACGCCGGAAAGGGCAAGGCCCTCCACTGGCTGTCCCAGGCCCTGGACACCTTTACCAAGGCGGGCTGGCTGGTGACGGCCTACCCCACCCAGGGCAAGGCCGACGCCGTCGAGGCGGCCCGGAAGCTGGGCGGACAGTATGAGCGTGTGGTGTGCTGCGGCGGAGACGGCACCCTCCACGAGGTGATCTCCGGCCTGATGGAGCTGCCGGAGCGCCCCGCCGTGGGCTACCTGCCCACCGGCACCACCAACGATTTCTCCCGCAACCTCCACCTGCCCCGCAGTGTGGCCGGGAAGATCGAGACCGCCGCTGCCGGCGTGCCCCGGGCGGTGGATCTGGGCCGCTTCAATGGGGATCATTTCATCTACGTGGCCGCCTTCGGCGCCTTTACCGACGTGGCCTATGACACTCCCCAGGCCTTCAAGAATGTGTTTGGCCATCTGGCCTACGTGCTGGAGGGCGCGGCCCGGCTGCCCTCGCTGCCCCACTACCGGCTGCGGGTGGAGCACGACAACGGCACCGAGGAGGGAGAGTACCTCTACGGTATGGTGAGCAACACCGTGTCGGTGGGCGGTTTCCGCAGTATGCCCAGCCGGGAGGTCAAGCTGGACGACGGGCTCTTTGAGGTGGCGCTGGTCCGCCAGCCCCAGAATGCCGCCCAGCTCCAGAGCCTCATCGGCGCGCTGATGCAGCCCGCCTCTGCCGCCGCCGGGAGCATGGTCACCACCTTCCACACCAGCCGCCTGACCGTCTCCTGTGCAGAAGAGATGCCCTGGACCCTGGACGGGGAGTTCGGCGGAGCCCACAAGGTGGCGGTCATCGAGAACCTGCCCCGGGCGGTGGACATCGTATTCGGGAAATAAAGATCTGCCCCTGAGCGTCGAATATCGTGTACGAGAACGAAAAGAGAGGTTTTTATTGATGGAAGAGATCATTCTGCTCAAGCTGGGAGAGCTGGTTCTGAAGGGCCTGAACCGGCACACCTTTGAAGATAAGCTCATCGCCAACGCCCAGCGCCGCCTGCGCCCCTGCGGCCGCTTCCGGGTGTACTCCAAGCAGTCCATCCTGTACGTGGAGCCCCTGGACGAAAACTGCGACCTGGACGGCGCCTGGGAGGCCATGAAGCGCCTCTTCGGCGTGGTGGGCCTGTCCCGGGCCCTGGCCTGTCCCAAGGACAAGGACGCCATGGTGGAGGCCGCCTGCTCCTATCTGGGCGACAAGCTCTCCAGCGCCAAAACCTTCAAGGTGGAGTCCAAGCGGGCCGACAAGACCTTCCCCATGACCTCCATCCAGCTCTCCCAGTATGTGGGCGGAGAGCTGGACGAGCGCTACCCCGACCTGAAGGTGGACGTGCACCACCCGGAGCTCACCGTCTATCTGGAGGTGCGGGAGAACGCCGCCTACGTCCACGCCGACCCGGAGCCCGGCGCCGGTGGCCTGCCGGTCGGCGTCAATGGCCGGGCGGTGAGCCTGCTGTCCGGCGGCATCGACTCCCCGGTGGCCTCCTGGATGATGGCCAAGCGGGGCCTGGCTCTCGATATGGTCCACTTCTTCTCCTACCCCTATACCTCCGAGGAGGCCAAGCAGAAGGTGCTGGACCTGGCGAAATTGCTCACCCCCTGGTGCGGACGGCTCATCGTCCATGTGGTGCCCTTCACCGCCATTCAGGAGGAACTGCGCCGCAAGTGCCCCGAGGAGCTCTTCACCATCCTCATGCGCCGCTTTATGATGCGCATTGCGGAGAAGGTGGCCCTGCGCATCAAGGCCGGGGCCATCGTCACCGGCGAGAGCCTGGGCCAGGTGGCCAGCCAGACCATGGAGGCCATGCGCCTCACCGGCGGGGCCTGCTCGCTGCCGGTGCTGCGCCCGGTGGTGGGCATGGACAAGGAGGAGATCGTCACCATCGCCCGGAAGATCAACACCTTCGAGACCTCCATCCTGCCCTATGAGGACTGCTGCACCGTCTTT
>DYBS01000063.1:8815-10602 GCA_019418525.1 Clostridiales bacterium | reverse complement strand
TGTTTACCAGTCCGCCCCGCGCCGATGGCAGCGAGAAGTGGGTGGACTTTGTAGCTGTTTTTTGGCATTGCGAGTGCGTCTGTAGCCTGTCTGAGAAGGCTTTTACCGCCAAGTACCATAAGTGGTGCAGAAAGCACGGCTACCATTTCAGCGAAGATAAGGCGCTGGACATTTATGCCTCCGCCTGTGGACACTTCGGTGTCATACCGAAAACGGATACGGCAAAACTTTTGGTAGAACAGGCCATTTCCCAACTCCGGGCAACTTCCGCCGCGTTAGCTGCTCTTAAGCAGAAGATGCAGTCCCTGGCAGCTTCTCTGCCGGAGTATCCTGTGGTGATGGAGATGTTTGGTGTTGGTCCTGTCCTCGGCCCCCAACTCATAGCTGAAATTGGCGATGTACGCCGTTTTCATTCCAAAAAAGCGCTGGTTGCCTTTGCGGGCATTGACGCCCCACCTTACCAATCCGGCCAAATAGATGTCCGCAGCCGCAGCATTTCCAAACGGGGATCTTCTTCACTGCGCAGGACGCTCTTTCTGGTGATGAGTGTCATCCTGCAGTGTGCTCTAATGAATGAGCCGATCTACCAGTTCATGAACAAGAAACGCTCGGAAGGCAAACCCTACCGTGTCTACATGATGGCCTCCGCAAACAAGTTCCTGCGCATCTACTACGCCTCTGTGAAAACCTACCTGGATTCTTTGGAACACCACTGATTTTCCTGCTCTATACCATCTGGCTGGCCGCCATTTCGGTTTTGAGATGCTCAGCGGCTTGATTTTGTATTGCCTTTTTCACCTCCCTCAAAATCTGAAATTTTTACTTGACTTTTATTAGCAGGTCTTTCCATAAAAGTGAAGGCCCCGGGGAATTACCCCGAGGCCTTCTACTGTTATAATATATATGTCAGAATGGGGGAAAAACGGAATATTTACAAGCTCATCGGCCATTCTCCCCGGTGCTGGAGCAAAAAGCGGTCCGTCCGGCACCTCCCAAACGGGAGCCGCCGGACGGACCACGGAAATCTGAAAGGAAACCGAACGGAAAAGGAGTGAAGGATTTCACACCAGAGACTCTGTTAGGCAAAAGTAATGACGGTACCGGTCTTGCCCTCCAGGGCCTCGATGGCCTTGTCCAGAGATGTGATGATGGCCTTCTTGTCGGGGTTGTCCCGGACAAACTTCATGCAGGCCTGCACCTTGGGCAGCATGCTACCGGGGGCAAAATGGCCCTCGTCCACATAGCGGGCTGCCTCAGTCAGGGACATGTGGCTCAGGAACTCCTGGTTGGGTTTGCCCCAGTTGACGGCCACTTTCTCCACCTCGGTGAGGATCATCAGCACATCGGCGTCCACCTGCTGGGCCAGCAGCTCAGCGGCGTAGTCCTTATCGATGACCGCGGCCACACCCTCCAGGGTGCCGTCGGCCTTCTCCACCACGGGGATACCGCCGCCGCCGCAGGTGACCACGATGGTGTTGTTCCACAGGGACATGACGTCGGCAATCTCCACGATCTTCCGGGGGAGAGGAGAGGCCACCACCCGGCGCCAGCCGCGGCCGGCGTCCTCCTTCATGCAGTAGCCCTTCTCCTGGGCCAGCACGTCGGCCTCCTCTTTGGTGTAGAAAGCGCCGATAGGCTTGGTCGGATTCTGGAAGGCCGGGTCGTTGGCCTCTACCACCATCTGGGTGATGAGGCTGACCACGGGGATGTTCAGGTTCCGGCGGGCCAGCGCGTAGCGCAGGGCCTGCTGGATGTGGTAGCCGATGTAGCCCTGGCTCATGGCGCCG
>DYBS01000063.1:0-8805 GCA_019418525.1 Clostridiales bacterium | reverse complement strand
CAGGATGCGGCCGACCTGGGGGCCGTTGCCGTGGACAATGGCCAGCTCATAGCCGCTGGCGCTCAGCTCGGCCACGTATTCGCAGGTCTTCTTGACGACCTCCAGCTGGGCCTCTGCGGTGGGGGCGCTGTTCTTGGTCTGGAGCGCGTTGCCTCCCAGTGCAATGACGATCTTGGACATGTTCAATAAGCTCCTTCCTGCTTATTACAGCATGTCGTGCTCGGCCATGAAGGACTCCAGCTCCTCCTTGGCAGCCGCCTTCTGCAGCTCGGTGGTGTCCTTCTGATAGCGGGTGAAGTATACCAGCAGGCCGCGCATGGCGGTCAGGCGGTTACCGGCCTCGTCCCAGCACAGGGAGGACTCGGAATCGGCCACCTCGTCGGTCACGTCCTCGCCGCGGGTGGCGGGCAGGCAGTGCATGAACTTGCAGCCGATGTTGCCCAGCTGCATCAGCTCACGGTTGACCTGGTAGTCGTGGAACACGCGCACGCGCTCGTCCTTGGGCATCTCGTTCTCGTACAGGCCGTACCACACGTCGGTGTAGATGAAGTCGGCGCCCTTCACCAGGTCGCGGTCGTCGCCCTCCTCGAAGGTGGCGCCGGAGACCTTGCAGTTCTCTTCAATGACCTTCATGCAGTCAGCGCTGGGGCTGTCGGGCAGCAGGTGACCCTTGGGGCCGTAGTGGGCGAACTTCATGCCCAGCTTGGTGGTAATCATGGCCAGGGAGGCGCAGACCTGGGTGGCGTCGCCCACGAAGACCACCTTGCACTCCTCCAGCTTCTTGCCGCGGGGCAGGTTCTCCACGATGGTGCACATGTCGCCGATCTCCTGGGTGGGGTGGTTGTAGTCGCTCATGCCGTTGAGCACGGGGATGGTGCAGGCGTTGGCCAGGTCCACCACGGTCTTGTGCTCGATGACGCGGGCCATGACCACGTCGATCAGCTGAGAGAGCACCTTGCCGGTGTCGCCGATGGTCTCGTGGCCGCCCAGCTGGATCATGCCGGGCCCGAGGTACTGGGCGTGGCCGCCCATCTGGCTCATGGCGGTCTCAAAGGACACGCGGGTACGGGTGGAGGACTGCTGGAAGATCATGCCCAGGGTCTTGTTCTTCATCAGAGGGGGATAGTAACCGGCCTTGATGCACTTCTTGATCTGGAGGGACAGGTGGATGATGTCCAGCAGCTCTTCCTTGGTAAAGTCGCTGGTGTCGATGAAATGGCGCAGCTTGTTCATGTCAAAAAACTCCTTTTTCTGGGGCTTTGCCCCGTAATTGATGTGTTGAATGCCGGGGGGTATCCCGGCGAGCTCCCCGGGGATGGGGATCAGGCCTTGGGCTGCTGCTGGGTGATACAGTGGATGTTGCCGCCGCCGTAGGCCACTTCCTCGGTGCGGACGGGCTCGATCACATAGTCGGGGAACATGGCCTGGACCTGCTCCACCGCCAGGCTGTCGTTTTCATCGCCGTACTGGGGCAGGATGATGGCCTTGTTGGTGATGAGGAAGTTCATATAGGAGGCAATGGAGACCTCGCCGTCCTCGCGGGGCAGGGTGCCCTCCACGGCGTCGATGGTGTCGGCCCCCTGGAGCAGGCAGGGCTTCTTGGTCAGGCACAGCTTGTGCACCTTCAGTTTGCGGCCCTTGGCGTCGGTGGCCTCGCTGAGGGTCCGGTAGGCGGCCTGAGCCTGCTCATAGAAGGGGTTCTCTGGGTCGTCGGTCCAGATGCAGGCCACCTCGCCGGGGCGGATGTAGCAGGCCACGTCGTCGATGTGGCCGTTGGTCTCGTTGGGATCAATGCCGTCCTTGACCCAGATGATCTTCTCCAGGTTCAGGTACTCCTTCAGCATGTCCTCGATCTCTTCCTTGGTCATGTGGGGGTTGCGGCCCTCGCTGAGCAGGCACATCTCGGTGGTGATCAGGGTACCCTCGCCGTCCACGTGGAAGGAGCCGCCCTCCAGAACGAAGCCCTCGGTGCGGTAGGAGTCGATGTTCTGCAGCTCGCAGATCTTCTGGGCCATGGCATCGTCGTTGGCCCAGGGGAAGTACAGGCCGTCCACCAGACCGCCCCAGGCGTTGAACGTCCAGTCGATGCCGCGGATGTCGCCCTTGTCGTTGATGACGAAGGTGGGACCGCAGTCGCGGACCCAAGAGTCGTCGCTGGAGGCCTCCACAACGCGGATGTACTCGGGCAGGCGGGCACGGGCGTTGGCGTACTGCGTGTTGTTCACCAGAACGGTGACCTTGGTGTGCTTGGCAATGGCCATGGCCACATTGGTAAAGACCTTCTGGGCGGGCTTGGCGCCGTTGCGCCAGTTATCCGGGCGCTCGGGCCAGATCATAAAGACGTGATCCTGGGGCTCGAACTCGCCGGGCATCCGGAAGCCGTCTTTCTTGGGGGTGCTGTTGGTAATACGCTTTGCCATGGTAAACTACCTCCTATGTAAAATATCTGTGATCGCTGTGAGAAATGGGGAGCGGGACCCGGTCATTTCCGGCCGCGGGCCGCGATGAGGACCTCGCCAATGACAATGCAGATCAGCGCGCCGATGGTGATGGGCAGCGTGGCCTCCAGGGTGGCCGGGTCAAAGGACAGGGGCACCGCAGTGAAGATGATGGAGGTCACGATGAGGATCATGGGCACAACGGCCATGACCACCAGCATTCCATGGCTGCCGGGCACCCGGAAGGGGCGTTCGGTGTTGGGGTCGCTCTTGCGCAGCTTGAGGAACGCGGGGAACACCGGCAGGTAGCTCAGCAGGAAGAGCACCAGATTCATGGCGAAGAAGCTCCAGAACAGGCTGGACTCGGGGGCCACGACCTTCATAATGACGCCCAGAACGACCACCACGCTGGCGATAATGCCGTTGATGAGGGCGGCGCCCACGGGCATGTCGTTTTTCGCCCAGCGCTTGGTGAACACCTTGGGCATGTCGCCGTTCTCGGCGGCATAGGCGGCGGTGGAATTGACGCCCATGGACCAGGAGATCATGTTGCCGAACAGGGTGACCAGGAAGAGCAGGGCCACGGCGCCGATGAACAGGCCGCCGGACTTGCCGCTCATCAGCATCACGGCGTCCAGCAGGCCGGAGTCGGCGTTGATCTCCGATACGGGGATGGCGCAGCCGATGCCAAAGCCGCCGAAGAGATAGATCGCGGCGATGACAAAGCCGCCCAGGATGATGGCCTGGGGGATCTGCTTCTGGGGGTTGCTCATATCGTTGGAGAAGGTGCAGACGATCTCAAAGCCCAGCATATTGAACAGGATCACCGAGATGTAGGACAGGCTGTTCAGGTCGAAGCTGGGGAGGAAGGTGGCCGGCGACATGTCGTTGACAAAGCCGTTCCGGGTGATGTAGTACACCCCCATGGCGCCCACCAGCAGGGCCAGAACCACCTTGATGACCGCGCACACGTTCAGAATGATGATGTTGTCGCAGGCGGGGAAGAAAGCGATGAAGGTCACCGCCCACACGAAAAGCAGCTGAATGAGAATACTGGGGACCACTCCCAGCTCCAGGCCCAGGGCTATGCCCACCAGATCCGGGCACATGACCGCCAGGGATGCCATCCACAGCGGGAAGTTCAGCCAGTACCACCAGGAGGCCCGGGCACCCCACTTGGTGCCGGGGAAAGCCTGATGGATCCAGTCATAAAGTCCGCCGTCCCCCTGATAGGCGGTGCCCAGCTCGGAGGCGATCAGACCGTAGGGCACCAGGAAGGCTATGATCATTACCAGCCACCAGAAGAACTGGCTGTTTCCAATGGAGGCCACAGGCGCGGCGGCCTCTGCCACAAAGACGACACAGATCACCGAAAGGATGACGTCGCTCAATTTAAATTTTTTCTTCACAGGTTGTGTCCCTCTCTTCTCTAATAAAAATGCGTCATACGTCTCTTGCTGGTCACTCCGGTCGGGTTGCCTCCTCCCTGTCCGATGAATCCCGTTATTCCGTTTTCGCGGACAGAACGCCCGGACCGGCGGCCCGTCCCGCGTGGACAGTTGTTCCGACCTGACGCCGGCCGCTGTCCTCATCACGCAACCAGCATACCCAGTTTGTTTGCCGGTTGACAATCTTCCATTTTTAAACTTTGGGTGGATTTTTTCGATACTATCGTTCATAAAAAACTAAACTCACAGCAATTATTTGTGCAAAATTTACAAAACGGATGGGGGCTGAGCACCACTCCAGGCCCATGGGTGTTGCGGGAGGACGGTTTTTTGAAATTCTGCCGGAATAGTTGCAGAGATATTCAGAATCCCGCCCACGGAGAGCAAGGGAGTTTCCGAGAAGAAAAGGGGGCGTCTAAACCGGAGTTTAGGCGAAAATATAACTGCTATACGCAAAAATAAACCTCTAAAAGCTGGAAAGAAGCCTGATCTTGTGGTAGGATAATACATGAAAAATTCAGAGAACGTCGGGGTGGATATGGGTGGTACAGACAATTAACTTTTTTTATAATATCCTCTTAATCGCCATCTACGCGTCTGTGGTCGGGTCGGCGTTCTGCATGAGGAGCATGGACTGCGGTCTGAGCCGGCGCGAATATGTGGCGCTGGGCGGTTTGTTCTCCTGCTATCTGCTGGACACTCTGGTTTGCTTTATGACAGAATATTTACCCGCTTTTGCCGGATGGTATAACCGTCTCTTCCTCTCCACTCCATCCATCAAGACCGCCCTGTATCTGGGGATAGGTTTTTTTACCTTATATTTCTGGAACGGGATGATCCGCTCCAAGTTCCAGCCCATCCAAGTGATTATTCTTCTGTGCTTCGGACTCTATCTGCTGGGCATCCCCATGATGCAGCGGGGACGGCTCCAGGTTTGGCTCTATTATCTGCCCTATCAGATCCTGAGCATCCTGCTGGCGTCCTACGCTCTGCGTACCACCGATGGGAGGGGTCAGGGAGAGAATGCAGACACAGAACCGGAAGGTTTTCTCCTGATATCGCCTGCTGCCAGGCGTTTTTTACTTCTGACGACCATTGTTCTGTCCGGATGTATCCTTATTGAGGATACCATCGTCATCTCGCTGCGCGACCGCTATGCCGACGAGTTGGTGTCCATCTACAACCGCAATGTCTGTGAGGACGTTCTGCGCCTGATCTATTCGGCGCTGTACTTTGTGGGGCTGAACCGCTGGGCAACCCGGTTCCGTACAGCCGGACCTTCGGACGACCCGGTCCGGGAGGAGACCAGGGAGCCTGCAGCGCTCGAGGAAGAGCCGGTAGCGGTGGGCCTGGAAGACGAACAACCGGGCAAGCCGGAGGAATACAAGATTCTGATCTTCGGCCGTTCTCTCCAGCTCACCGAGCGGGAGATGGATGTTTTTACCCATCTGCTGGCCGGCGAGAACAACCAGCAGATCAGTGCTGCCCTGCACATCTCCCAAGGGACGGTGAAGGCCCATATCCACAACATCTTTCAAAAGGCCAATATCTCCCACCGCTATGAGCTGCTCCGCCAGTATGACGCGTTCTCGGTCCACACCGCGGAGGACTGAGAACAAAACGGGATAAACAGCAAAAACCAGAAAAGCGGAATTGCCTGTTCAGGGCAATTCCGCTTTTCTGGTAATTGTGCAAATTCGTCTCCGCATGTATGCCAATCAGTAGAAGTTTCACTCCTCCGACGAGTCCCGGAGCGAGCGGTCCAGTTGGGCCGCGGAGATCAGCGCAGCCGCACCACGCCGCAGTCCTAGACCGGCAGTGCCACCGGGCCGCTCGGGAGCGCGAAGAGGTCCGGCGCAGCGCGCAGCAGCCGGATGCCGGGGATGGGGCGCTCTAGCAGAGGGTGCCGGAGCGTGAGCCCATCCACTGCCAGCACCAGATTCTCGCCCCGCTCCACACCGTTCAGCAGCAGGTACAGCCGGTGGCGGGCCAGTGGCTCGCTGCCTCCGTGGATCTCCGCTGACCAGATGGTACCGCCAGCCGCCGGCAGGCCCGAGGTCGGTCCGGAGCCGCTGGCCCGGCGGAGTACCTCCAGCCGAAGTGCTCGATGACCACCTCGGTCATTATGCCGCTGGGGTTAGTGAAGTTGATGAGTCAGGCATCGGGGCACAGCTCTTTCACATCCCGGACGATCTCCTCGATGACCGGAATGGTGCGGAAGGCCTTGAACATGCCGCCCGCGCCATTGGTCTCCTGGCCCAGCATGCCGTGGAGCAGGGGGATCCGCTCGTCTTTGATGCGGGCGTCCAGAAGCCCCACCTGGAACTGGGTGGTGACGAAATTGGCGTCCTTCAGCGCCTCCCGGCGGTCCAGGGTCAGGTGGACCTTGACGTGGTAGGGGGAGGCGTCCCACATCCGCTGGGCCAGGGCCCCCACGATCTCCAGCTTCTCCCGTCCGTCCTCGATGTCCACCAGCCAGATCTCCCGGATGGGCAGCTCCTCATAGCGCTTGATAAACCCCTCCATCAGCTCGGGGGTGTAGCTGCTGCCGCCGCCGATGGTGACGATTTTGACCGGTCCTCTCATGGTCCTTACCTCCTGATTGCTCCGTTTGTCCGGATTTCGTTCTGTGCCCCCAGTATAGGGCCGGGGTTCTCCGGGCGCAATCGTTCCGGGGCATTCCGGGATTTTTTCCCGAAAAAAGTTCCAGAGGAAGTTGTTCCTCTGGAACTTTCTGAAACCCTCAGGTGTCCGGGATCCGGTCGTCCATAAAGTCGATGGACCCCTTCAGGTATGCGATGTTCTTCTCCCGGTCCAGGTTGTAGATGCAGCCGAAGATCACATCCAGCATGTACTGCATAGCGATGTGGGAGGAGAACTGGGAGATGCGGTCCCGCAGGTTCTCCTGGCTGCTGATGCTCAGGGCATGGGTGATGTACTGGGGATAGAGGTTGCTGCCGGCCTTCCCGATGAGGATGACCGGGGTCTTGTTCCGGGCGAGGACCTGGAGGATGGGGCGGATAAAGCTGGCCCGGCCGGAGTAGGAGAGGATGAGGGCCACCCGGTCCGGCGTCGACGCCAGGACGGTGGCCCTCTGGTTGTAAAACCCGTGGGGGCAGTGGACCAGTTTCCCGATGGTGAACATCTTGTCCTGAAAATTCTCCGCTGCGTTCATATTGTGGGCGTGGGTGTAGATGTCGATTCCGCCCGCCCGGTTGAGGAGCCGGGCCACCCGCTGGACCTGGATGAAGTCGATGTGGTCATAGGTGTCCCGGATGGCGGCCTCGTAGAGCATGGCCAGCTTCCGGGCGATGGGCTGGGGGCCGTCTTTTTCCCCAAAAGGATAGTTCACGTCGATCAGGTCCACATCGGCCCGGGCCTCGGCCAGCTCCCGGGCCGCCGCCACTTTCAGCTCGTTGAACCCGCCGAAGCCGATTTTCTTGCAGAAACGGTGTACCGCCGATTTGGACACGTTGGCGCCGCCGGCCAGGTCCAGGATGGACATGCCGGGGACACGCTCCAGGTTTTTCAGAATATAGGCTCCGATCTCCGCCTCCACCGGGGTGAGGTGCTCGGTCTGCCGGATGTTGTTTTCCAATGTCATAAAAATCACCTGGCCTGCGGGCGCTGGTGCCCGGAAAAGTCCCGTTTCACCCCTATTATAGCGAAAGATCAGGGGTACGGAAATGCCGGGGCGGAGGCCGGTCTCAGGGCAGGCGGCCCCGGCGGGAGCTGGAACTTCCGCCGGGGCCGCCCTTTTCATTGCGAGGTCAGAAACTGATCCAGAGTCTCAGCGGTGATCCGCCACTCCCGGCCCACCCGGACGGCGGGCAGCTGGCCGTTGCGGATCATCATCCGGATCTGCTGACGGCTGGTCTTGAGCCGCTCGGCGGCCTCTTTGACGGTCAGAACCTCCATCAATCCCAGGGCCCCCTTTTCGGGCTGTCATTCCAAATGGGCCCGTCCCAGCCGTTTTCTCTCTGAGCGTGGTAGATCTTGTTGTGCAGCTTGCGCAGGGGCTTTTTCGGAAAACCCCAGTTCCCGAACTGATCCTCCACCGGCTCCACCTGGAATTCCTCGGCGTACTTCCGCAGGTCGCTCTTTTCAATCTCCAGGAGCCGGCAGACCTCGTCGATGGTGTAAAACTCCTTCATGTTGTTGTAGTCTACATATTTCATTGCAGACCCTCCTTGTTTTTGAATTTGGGACCACATCGCGTCTATGATCCCTTATATTTCTGTTAACGCAATTCATTTTATATCGCGCTATCTCGCGCTTTTATCAACAAATCCGAACGATTAAGGAGATACATAAAAATAGGGAGTGCAGTTTTTATAAACTGCACTCCCTATTTTTACGCTTCAATACCCTGAGGCGGTTCCGCCATGGCTCTGCGGATGTGATCGTTCATCAGCTCGTAGGAATTCCACGTAAGGTTTGCATTGCTCAGGACCTGGGCGGCGGCAGACTGGAGAAGCTCCAGGATCTGACTACTGGAGGAGCCGCACTTGCTCCGGATAAAATTCTCCGTCACCGGCACGATGGTATGGGCCGCCAGATTGCGGGCCTCTTTTTCCACCTCGCGCAGCGCCAGCAGGGGGCGTTTCAGTTCCGTGTCGTCAGAATATTCCTCCAGCACTTTGCAGCAGTGCTCCGAGGCCAGATAGACGTCCCGGAATGGTGCGCCGTAGGTGCGCTCAAACAAGGCCAGTAGTTTCTGGCCGGTTTCATCGCCGCTGAGCAGTCTGCCGCACAGGCGTTCGCGCCTGTCGCAATAGCGCCGGATGGGGATTCCGACCTGGTGTTCCACCGCATAGAGGGACAGGCGGTACAGCGCCGGCGTGAGCCCCCGCAGAAAGTCCACCAGCGCTCCCCTCTGCTGACGGCTGCGCAGGCCCAGGAGGTACTCAAACAGATCC
>DYBS01000062.1 GCA_019418525.1 Clostridiales bacterium | reverse complement strand
AGTGGGCCACATAGGGCGTATCGTCGGCGTTCACCGCCACCAGCACCCGCTCGCCGTCGGCGCACCGCTCAAAGATGATCTGCCGGTTGGTGAGCACCACGTTGCGGTAGCTGCCATAGCACAGGGCGCGGCTTCCCTTCCGGGCGTCGGCCAGCTTGGCAATCCACGCGGTGAGCTCGTTGGACTGGGGCTTCTCCACCGCCGGGCGGAGGGCGTCGTCGCTTCCCGACTCCTTACGCCCCTCCATGCCCCACTCGCTGCCGTAGTACACGGCGGGCACGCCGGGCATGCCGAAGAGGATACCGTAGGCCAGGGGCAGGTGCTCCTTGCGCTCCAGCATGGAGGAAATGCGGGTGACGTCGTGGTTGTCCAGGAAGGAAAGCAGGTGCTTGCCCTTATAGAGGGTCCACGGCTCCGGTCCGAACTGCCTGGCCAGGGAGTGGCCGATCTCAAAGAGATTCATGGAGTTGAAGCTGGAGTAGAGGCCCTTATAGCACTCGTAATTGGTGACCGAGTGGCACATCTCATCGTTCATCCAGCGGTTATAGTCCCCGTGGAGGGTCTCCCCCACCAGGACGAAGTCGGGCTTCAAAGAGTTCGTGAAGGCCCGCAGCTGCTTCAGGTACTCCGGGGTCAGGCAGTAGGCCACGTCCAGGCGCAGGCCGTCGATGCCGAACTCCTCCACCCACTGGCGGATGGAGTCGAACTGGTACTCCACCACCGCCGGGTTCTGGAGGTTGAGCTTCACCAACTCCATGTGGCCCTCCCAGCCCTCGTACCAGAAGCCGTCGTTGTAATTGGAGTTGCCGTCAAAGCTGATGTGGAACCAGTCCTTATAGGGGCTGTCCCACCGGCGCTCCTGCACGTCTTTAAAGGCCCAGAAGCCCCGGCCCACATGGTGGAACACACCGTCCAGCATCACCCGCAGCCCGGCGGCATGGAGCGCGTCGCACACCTGCTTGAAATCCTCATTGGTGCCCAGACGGCAGTCCACCTTACGGAAATCCCGGGTATCGTAGCCGTGGCGGTCGCTCTCAAAGAGTGGGTTGAAGAGGACGGTGTCCGCCCCCGTGGAGCGGATATGCTCCACCCAGTCCAGGATGCGCAGGATACGGTGCTCGGTCACACCGTCATTCTCCCGGGGAGCGCCGCACAGGCCCAGGGGATAGATCTGATACAGGACAGCCTCGTCAAACCACATAATCGTTTACCTCCAAACGGCCTTTCGGCCCGGCTTTTTGAACAAGACTTAGTATACCAGACCGGGCAGAAAAATACAATGGTCCCGCGAACTACATCAGCCCCGTTTGGACAGCATGGCCTCCACCTCTTCGGCGGTGCAGTGGAGGTCGGCCTCTCCCTCCCGCCGGTAGGAGCCCCGGTAGGGATCGCCCCCCACGTACACCGGGCGCAGAGACCGGGGAGCGGGCGGAACGCGCAAAACCAGGATCTCCCCTCTCCCGGTATCCACCACCTGGGCGCCGTCATCCCCCATCAAATCGGCACTGGCCACCTTGGGGTCTCGCACCAGGGCCAGAAACTCCTCCAGCATCTCCTGGGCGTTGAGCAGGCCCTGCACCCGCAGGGAGTGATCCTCCCGCTCCTCCACTCCCAGCAGGATGAGCCCGCCCCGGGTGTTGGCAAAGGCGGAATAGGTCTCCCAGATGCTCCGGGGCAGGCCGCCGGTGGCCAGCTTGGCCTCCAGATGGCCGTTCTCCCGGTAACGTTCCATATGATCGAAGTCAAACATGGCGCACCTCCGTACTCTCAGGCGTCGTTTTACACCACCAGTATAACAGGAGGCGCGCCCCCCGGACAAGGCAGAAAAAATTTTTCGTTCGGAGAAAAAAAGCGGTTGACAAATCTCTCGCCTCCCGTTATAATAATCTAGCGGTCTTGATTAAGGCCACATGCGGATGTGCTGGAACTGGTAGACAGGCACGTTTGAGGGGCGTGTGTCAATCGACGTACGGGTTCAAGTCCCGTCATCCGCACCACACCGGAGCAGAGGAAACTCTGCTCCGGTGTTTTTTTGTCGTTACTTTTTCAAATACCTGAGACCTACTGACGAGCGTCTGCCCAGTAACCCCTCTACTTAAAAATCCCCCGATCCTGTACAATCTGATCGTTTAGTACAGGATCGGGGGATTTTTTGCAGCCAGCCGGTCACAGACCCCTACACCTTCCAGCTACTGGCCGCGGTCTCGCCGTCCAAAATTGCCCGGATCTCTTCCAGTAAAGGCGGAAGAAACCACTGGGATGTGTCCTTTTCCCGGGTAATATAACCAAACTCAATCTTCCCCACGGGGGGACACGGGACCTGAACCAGGTGATAGCGGCGAAGTGTGACCGGTGGTAGATAACAGGATAGGCTGACACCGGTAGGCAGAAACTCCAGGGTGGTATACTTCATGGCCCGGTCGCTCAGGTGAAAGACTCCGCTGAACTGGTACTCCTGCACCCATGGGATCTCGGTCAGGCGGAACGCCAGCTTATCATGGTAGAGCTTATCATAGTCCACCAGGATACAGCGGTTGAGCCAGGAAAAAGAGGGATCTGGCGCCGTGGGGAGATTCGGATTGTCCTCCCGGGTAAGGAGATAGGCACAGTCGGCACCAATACAGGTGAAGTTCAGCTTTTCATACTCGAGGAGCCGCGTCATGTTCCAGGCGACAATCTGCGGAAAATGGACCAAACCTAACGCGCTGCGGCCCAGCTTCACGTCCTGGAGGACGTGCTCCAGATCCGTCTCATAGAAACTGACATCGTACAGGGGCTCTTCTGCAATCTTCGAGGCGAACGCCCGCAGAAAGGCCTGGGAGAATACATCGGAATCGATGGCCGACACCACTACCCTTCTGGACTGAGTCGGCCCATCGGCATAAAAGCTCTCTACCTCCAGAAAACGCGCCACGATGGGAGATACATCGGCGAGAAACCGAAGTCCCTCTTCTGTGGGGATAACCCCATTCGGAGTACGGAGAAACAGTGGAAACCCCACTTCTTCCTCCAGCCGCTTGAGGGCATGGCTTACATTCGGCTGGGAGGTAAAGAGCGCTTTGGCCGCCATGGAAATCGAGCCGGTCCTGCTCACCGCCACAGCATAACAGAGCCAGCGGAAATCCATAGATGATCCCTCCTGTCTGTCGGACGCGCCCCTGCCTGCGAAATCAGAAACATCCGGGCCAAGGACGCGGTTATATGAAATATTTATAGTCATTATATCATCTGGGTATTACCACGTCCAGCCGGAATCCCAGTATAATGAGTTTGCCGGCAAACCAGGAAAAGGAGGAACTTCGTGTGAAGGAACACAAGCAAGGTCTGTATTACGGCTGGTGGATCGTCGTAAGCGGATTTCTCACCATGGCTCTGGTCTATGCCAGCGTAGTCTCCTGCCAGGGTCTGTTTATCAAGCCGGTCACCGAAGAGCTGGGGATTGACCGGGCATCCTTTGCAATCACCACGGCTTGTATGGCGCTGGGCCTGATCGTGGGCTCTCTCTTTGCCGGAAGACTGATCCAGAAGTTCGGTGTGCGCGTGGTCATGGGGATCTGCTGCCTGCTGGTAGCGGTGAGCCTGTTCGGATTCTCCCTGTGCCGGGTGGTGTGGCAGTTCTATCTTCTCGGCGTACTATCGGGGCTCGCGCTGCCCGGTATTACCACCATCCCCGTCTCGGTCCTGACCAACAACTGGTTCGGAAAGCAGAAAAAGGGCCTGGCCATGAGTCTGGTCTTTGCCGGAAGCGGTATCGGCGGAATGGTCCTGACGGTGCTGCTCAACAACATCATCAACCGCCTCCACTGGCGCACCGCTTACCAGATCAACGCAGTGCTCATCGCGGCGGTGGTCCTGCCCCTGATCTTCTTTGTCATCGTGGAGACGCCCGCCCGGAAAGGGCTGGTGCGGCTGGGGGATATGCCGTCGGAGGATCGACACGAGGTCAGTGGTATGGGCGCGGCAGCGGCCAAAAAGAGCAGTACCTTTTGGATGCTCTTTCTCTCTGTTCTGCTCATGTCCCTGGTAAACGCCGCACTCCTGAACCACCAGATCCCCTATCTGTCCGACATCGGCTTTTCCTCTTCCGCCAGCGCCACACTGGGGGCGGTGGCCGTGGGCTCCCTGACAGTGGGCAAGATCGTCATCGGCACGCTTCTGGACCGGGCCGGTCTGAAGCGGGGGGCGTTTCTGGGAAACCTGGCCCTGCTGATGGGGCTGGTGGTCCTGATCCTGGCAGAAAAACAGCACGGGATCATCTGGCTTTACATCATCTGCTACTGTCTGGGCGCCTCGCTCCCCACAGTGGCGCCCCCGCTGTTTGTGAGTACCCTGTTCGGAGAGCGGGACTATGCCGACCTGGTGGGCCTCATCAATGTCTCCACCGGCCTGGGTGCCATCTTTGGCCCCACCCTTTGTGCCAAAATTTTTGATATGAATGGAAGTTATCTGGCGGCCTGGATTCTCTTCGCCGTACTTGCGGCGGTGATTCTGGTACTCCAAAATATTTGCCTGAGCTCTGCCCGGAAGGGCCTGTGAGCGGCCATTTTGCAAAGAAAGGAAGGTCCCATATGGAGAGAAACGAACGTCTTCTGCTGCGCTGCGGCAAGCTCTTTGACGGGGTGCAGGAGCACTATCTGGAGCATATGGATATTCTGCTGGAGGGTAACCGTATCGTCCGGGTCGAGAGCTGCATCCCTGCAGAAACTGCGGACCGCGTGATCGACCTGTCGGACAAGGTGGTCACCCCCGGCCTGATGGAGATCCACGACCACGCGGTGGGTTATCACAACGAAAATGTGCCTGCCATCCTGAGCGAATTTCTGCTCAAAACCCCCACTTACCGGGCCCTGGGCATTCTGCGGCACCTCAATGAGTTGCTAGAGCACGGCTTTACGCTGGTGCGGGACTGCTGCTATGTGGAGCGGGGCTGGACCTGCGTGGATATCCGCGATGCCATCGCCGACGGGATCGTGGACGGCCCCCGCTATGTGGTGTGCGGACACAGCGGCGGGATCGACGGCGGCCACACGGACCTGCGCCAGTTTATCTCCGACCCGGATGTGCAGCCGGTGGCCCAGTCCCCCAATCTGGGCAGCGGTGCAGCCCATTTCCGGAAATGGGTACGCACGGAGTTCCTCCACAATGTGGACTTCATCAAATTCCACATCGACGGCGGCTTTGCCACCCCCCACGACGACCCGGAGCACCGGCATATGTCGGAGGAGGAGATCCAGGCCATCATTGAGACGGCCCACAGCTGCAACCGCAAGGCCACAGCCCACATCTACGGTGATGAGTCGGCACGTCTGGCCATCAGGCACGGCGTAGACGGGATCGAGCACGGGGCGCTGCTCGCGCCGGAGACCTATGATCTGGCGGCGGAGAAGGGGGTATACATCGTACCCACCATGTGCTTTTTCGATCGGGGCGTCTTTCTGGACGAAGAGGAGCTGAGCCGTGTCCCGGCCTATATGGCGGAAAAATACCGTTCCAAGCACGAGAAGCTGTGCCGCAGCCGGGAAGCGCTGATCCGGCACATTGAGAACGGGACCATTCTGGTGGGCTACGGCACCGATCTGGGTGCCGTGGAGCCTATGCTGCCTGCCTGGAAGGAATATGAAACCATGGTGCGCTCCGGTGTCAGCCCCTTTAAAGCCCTAAAGATCGCCACAAGCAACAGCGCCAAAATCGTGGGCCGCCCGGATCTGGGGCATATCGCACCGGGCAAACTGGCGGACATCGTGGCCTGGGATCAGGACCCTGTGACAGAGCCCAAGGCGCTCCGGTCCTGCGCTTTCGTAATGAAGGACGGCAAGGTCATTAAAGAGGGAGAACGAGTTTATAAAACGGGACCGCGTCTGTGAGGATAACACCTCCCCCACTCGAACGATTTGATTTGCTTGTAAACGGAATCGAAACTAAGGCGGACAGCTCGTGCTGTCCGCCTTAATTGTTATATGGGAAGGTCTCTGGATGCTTTCGCTCGTTGGACAGACGATTCCATTCCCCCAGTCGTTTTCAATAGGCACGGTACATCAAAGCATCTCGATAAAGGCCGCGATACGGGTCTTCAGTTGGCCGGTGTCGGAGTCGCTGCCGCTGGTCTCCACCGCCATATAGGGGATGTCGTGCGCCCGGCAGAAGCGGCTCAGCTTGTCCCGCTCCACCGTGTAGGCGTGGCAGGTCTGCAATGTGAGGTCCAGAATGCCGTCCACGCGGTATTCCTCCGCCAGACGCAGCAGCAGGTTGAACCGCAGGTCATTGGGCGCCATGATGGCACAGGCGGTGTTCCGATAGCACTCGGCCAGGGCATCGAAAATGTCCCCGGCATCAGGGTCGGTATGGCGGATGTTGGACTTGGCCAGCTCGCAGTTCTCAAAGCAGACCACCACACCGTCGTTTTCCTCCACGGCCTCCAGAACCTTATGATACACGCCGCCCAGCGGACAGCCGGTGAGCAAGATGCGTTTTGCGTCGGCGGGCACCGTACACTCTGTTGACGCCAGCCGCTCCCGCTGCTGCCGGTAGGCCGCCGTCCGCTCCTTGCAGGTGGGGTTGGCTTGGGCGGTACGCCAGGTCTCGTAGAGCTGTGCGCCCCACACCGCCGGCGGCTCCGATTTCTGGAGGGCCATCAGCTCCATGACGCTCTCCCGCTCGGCGTTGGCCAGCCGGGCAGCCTCCCGGAGCTGCTCTTCACTCACCGAAATGCCGAAGCGCTCCCGGAGCATCCGGAGCATGTAATGCAGCTCAGAGCGGATCAGCGGGGCCACATACTCCCGGTCGCTGCCCTGGGCCACCTGGTAATACCAGAGCTTCTCTTGGGGCGTGATGAGCTCGTACATCTTCTTCTTGCCGTCGCAGGAGCTCTCGGTGATGATGAGGTCCACATCCTGCAAAGCGGAGTCCTCACAGATGCTGTAACACTCCTTCACCACGGGACAGAGGTTGCTGGGCAGCGCCTGGGGCGAGATGTCCGCCACATCCTCCAGATGGGTCAGCCGGATGACCGCAAAGCCCGCCGCCGTCAGCACCTCTTCCGGCACGTGGGAGCAAAAGTGGACGGCCACCCGCTGTCCCCGCTGATGGCACCGGTCAATGGTTTGTTTCAGCTGCTGCTTATCCATGGAGGGCCTCCTCCTTTTTCTTGCGGATCATCTCCAGATAGGCCTCGATGCGGGTGCGGATCTGCCCCTCGTCCCCAGGAGTAAAGTCCGTCTCGATGTGCAGGAGGGGGACGCCCTTGCGCTGGCAGACCCGGCGGATGTTCTCCGTCTCGATGGCAAAGGGATTGCAGGAGTGCAGCGTCAGGCTGATGACGCCGTCGGCCTTCCACTCGTCGATGGTGTCGGCCACCTGCTCCATGCGGCGGGTATTGGGGGACACCACGGCACAGGGCACCTCGATGTATTTTTCCGCAATGCGGACGATGGGGTCCCGGCTGCGGTCCTCCGACACCAGACGGCGCCGGGAGGAGATGCCGCTGCACCCCTCATAACAGACGATGGCGCCGCCCAGCTCCTCCACCACGTTGATGGTCTTTTCCGCCACACCACCCATGCCCGCGCCCGAGACAATGAGACGGGGGCGGCAGGGGTCCGGTGCGAAGGGTCCCTTCCCCGCCTTCCAGTTGGCCTCGCACTGGTCCAGAATGTCCTTCAGCTTCTCGTATTTCAGCTTCCGGTCAAAAATATACTGCTCGCCCTCCATCACATCCCGCATGTGGGTGCCGGTGATGGCGGGGGGATCGTACTTGCCCAGCTCATAGATGCGGGCCGCCTGGACCCGCTCTTTGTTGCACCACTCGATGGCCTCATTCAGCTTGTCCTCGGTGATCTCCTCGCCGGTAAACTGCTCCAGCCCCCGGGTAAAGACCCGCAGCTCCGTGATCCACATGTCCAGGGAGCGCTCGTAGTCGGGCAGGTTGGGCAGATGGATGACCTGCATGGGCTTCAGCTCGCCCAGCAGCTCGTACATCTTCTTTTTTCCGTCGCAGGTGGTCTCCCCCACCACGATATCGGAAAAATAGGCGTACGGACAGCTGTCCTCCAGGGCATGGCCGTAGCTGGCCTTGATAAGGGGGCAAAGATTGGCGGGCAGCCGGGTCTCGGCGGTCTTGATGGGCGCCGCGCTCTTGCCGCACAGGCCCACCGAGTAGAGCCCGGCCGCCAGAATGATCTCGGCGGGGGTGTACTGACAGAAGGTGCCGCAGACCTTCTTGCCGCTCTCCTTCAGCGCCTTGACGGCCAGGAATCCCTGCTGCCGTGCCTCAGCAAAATCAGAAAAATGTTCAGGCAACGAGATCGACATTCGCGTTTCCTCCTCTAAATTCAGCTATGAAACGTGGTTTTGCCGCTCCTCTGCAAGCGGAAACCAGGAAGAGCCCGCCCCTGTTATTTCACCAGGCCCTCTTCGTACAGGCCCCGGCACAGCTGTCCCTTTCTGGCGCCCCGGCCATACCGCCGGGCGGCGTAGATATAGGCCTCCAGGTTCTCCCGAGGCGTGCCCAGCGGGACCTGACAGCCCACAGCCAGGGTAAATCCCCTGGGGTTGTCGCTCCCCTTGAGAAGGCACTCCTGCACTGAGGCAATCACGTCGTCAATGGTGCCGTCCCGCAGCACCGTGGTGGGGGGCACGTTTCCGGAGATCCCCATCCTATCCCCCACCGCCTCCTTCAGCTCGGCCAGATCCTCACAGTTGTCCACGCTGAACGAGGGAAAGCCCAGGTCCGCCAGGTCGTTCCAGAAGGGCTTCGTGCGGCCGCAGATGTGGATGCTGGGCACCTTTCCGGTGATCTCTTTGATCCCCGCCAGCAGATCCGCCATGTGGGGCTTGGAGAACTCCCGGAACATTTTCTCGCTGATGAGGTTGGCGGCGGTGCCGGGGTCGGCCAGCCCCACCGCCACCTGCCCAAACTCCTTTTGGTTGTACGCGATCCACTTGAGGGTGCACTGGACGCCGAAGTCCAGCAGCCGGTGGGCGTTCTTCTTGTCCCGGATCATGTCCCGCAGGAAGAGATCCGGCTTGCGGATGGCGATGGCGGTGGTCATGGGCCCGGCCCCGCCGGTGACCGCCATGCACTTGCCTCCCATCCGCTCCCGCACGGCCCGAGCCTGGGCCATCCGCTTTTGCAGATAGGGGTTGGTCTCCGGATCAAAGACCAGCTCGTCCAGCATGGCGTAGTCCTTGAGCACGTAGTCCGTCAGGTAGTCAAAGCTGTTCTCCGGATAGACTGCCGTGGACCCCAGCGCCTCCCCCACGCCCCGCAGGGACAGATTGGTGTCGGCCACCATCCCGCTGCCGGCAAATTCTTTCTTCATCTTTTCCGCAATTTCAAACTGGATGTCCAGCGACTCTCGGTACTGCCCGATGGTATAGCCATACAGCTCCACCAGAGAATCTCCGCCCGCCAGGGTGAAGGGAATGCGGTCCACCTCTTCCCCCTTGGCATAGGCTGCCATGCGCTCCATGTTGGTCATGGTGTCCGGGTAGCGCTCCATTTCCCGCTTCAGCGCCGCATAGTCCATAAGGTCCCTCTCTTTCTGTCTGTTCCGGTGGGAGATCCTATTTCATCTTCCGGTATACCCAGTCACCGATCATCTGGATAGCCTGGACTAGTATGACGAGGATCAGGGCGGTCATATACATGACCTCATCATTGAAGCTCTGATAGCCGTAGGTAATGGCGACAGCGCCAATTCCTCCGGCCCCCATGGTGCCTGCCATGGCCGTACTGCCCAGGATGGAAATGGTGGCCAGCACGATACCGGAGACAATGGCAGGGGTCGCCTCCGAGAGGATCACCTTCAGGATGATCTGTCGGTCCGAGATTCCGAAGGAGCGCATAGCCTCGATGAGGCTCTTGTCCACTTCCTTCATGGCCCCCTCGATGAGCTTGGCAATAAAGGCCGTGGCGGCCACGGTCAGCGGCACCACCGCCGCCTTGACTCCGATGGATGTACCCATGACGTGCTTGGTGAAGGGCATGAGAAAGACCATCAGGATGACGAAGGGAAAGGAGCGGATCACGTTGACCACAAAGGAGAGCACCTGGTAGATCACCTTATTGGGGTGAATCCCGTCTTTTCCGGTCACCAGCAGTGCCACCGCCACCGCGAAACCCAGTACGGTCCCAACCAGAGTGGTGATCACCAGCATCTGAAAGGTGGAGGAGAAGGCCGGGAACATGATCTTGGTCCAGAAGTTCTTCTGATATTGGCTCATAAAATCAAACACGGTACTACCTCCTACTGACAGGGATGCCACACCACCCGGTGCTGGTCCAGATACTCCCGCACCCGCGCCTCGTCTCCGGCCTCCACCTGGATGATCAGATAGCCCAGATTGCTGTCCCGGTACGGCTCGATCTTTCCGCTGAGGATGCGGTACTCTACGCCCAGATCCCTTGCAAGGGTACTCAGCACAGTCTGAGACCCCTCCTCTTCCGAGAGCATGATCTGCAGGCAGGGCCTGTCGCTGTCGGTCTGCACATCCTGCGTTCCCAAAAACCGTTTCCACGCCTCCGGCTGCCGGATAAAGATCTCATCCACCTTCCCCGACAGGGTGATGCGGCCTCCCTCCAGCAGAGAGACCGTCTGGCACACCTGGCGGATGACCTCCATCTGGTGGGTGACCACGACAA
>DYBS01000061.1 GCA_019418525.1 Clostridiales bacterium | reverse complement strand
ACCCGGCCGTGTTCCTGCTGGACGAGCCTCTGTCCAACCTGGACGCCAAGCTGCGCACCTCCATGCGCTCCGAGATCAGCCGCCTGCACAAGCGTCTGCAGACCACCTTTGTCTACGTCACCCATGACCAGACCGAGGCCATGACCATGGGCGACCGCATTGTGGTCATGAAGGACGGTATCATTCAGCAAAACGACGCCCCCCAGGTGCTCTACGACTCCCCCTGCAACCTGTTTGTGGCCGGCTTCATCGGCTCTCCCCAGATGAACTTCCTGGACGCCGTCATTGTCAAGCAGGGCGACGGCTATGGCGCCCAGGTGTGCGGCTCCACCGTGGCGCTGCCCGCCCGCATGAACGAAGCAGTGACCCCCTATGTGGGCAAGACTGTGGTGCTGGGCATCCGCCCCGAGGATGTCATCGCGGTGGATGCCGGACAGGCCGACGCCTCCGGAATAACCTCCACCGTGGAGATCGCCGAGCTGATGGGCGCCGAGATCAGCCTGCATGTGGACTGCCAGGGCAACCGGCTCGTGATCCGCGCCGAGCCCACCTTTAAGGGCCGGGAGGGTGACACCGCGCTCCTCACCTTCAAAAACGAGAAGATCCATCTTTTCGACAAGGATACCGAGCAGGCCATCGCCCACTAATTACAAACAGATCCATGGACCAGAGAAGGGACAGGCGGCGGCGTTCATCCGCCCCTGTCCCTCTTTTTGAGAGGAACACCACATGATTTCCAATCCACCAAAAGCGCGGGAAGTCCGTCCCGCCCCACCTGACCCGGCTCTGAACGGTCTGCTGACCCTCTCCTCCGCCCGGGTCCTGGTCCTGCCCTCCGGCGGTCTCCACCGGGGCTACGCCGGGGATCTGTGCTGCTGTTTCCTGGCCGCCGTTCAGGGGGCTCTCACTGTCTCCTCTTATGCCCGCAGCGATATTCTGTCCCCGGGCCAGGCCCTGGCTCTCTACCAGTGCGGCGAATTCGATGTGCAGTCTGTGGGCGAGGGTGTCGGCATGCTGGTCCGCCTTCAGGGAGATCTGCCCGGCCGGCTGCTAGGTAGCCGTCTGAGTGACGGCGCGGCCTTCTTTCCCAGAGGGGGCGGCGCGGTGCGGGAGGCGGTGCTCTCCCTGTTCGTTTTGGAGGATGAGCATGCTCCGGTCAGCGGAACGGCCGCCTCCTCCTACGCCTACACCATGCTGACCAACCTGATCAGTGGTCCCGCCGCAGGCGCAGAGAGCAGGAGTGAGGAACCCCTCTCTCCTCTGGTAGAGGCGGCGGTTGGCATCATTCAGGAGGAATTTCCCTTTCTGGAGGGGCTGGACGAGCTGGCCGAGCGGCTGGAGGTGTCCAAGGCCCACCTGATCCGGACCTTTACCAAGCAGACCGGCGTCTCGCCGGGGCGGTACATCACCCATATGCGGGTAGAATACGCCAAGCTCCTCCTCCGGGGAGAGGACCCCTCCATCGCCTACGTGGCAGAGGCCTCCGGCTTCGCCAACGCCAACTATTTCGCCAAGGTCTTCCGCCGGGAGACCGGCATGTCGCCCAGCGAGTATCTGGAAACCACCCCCCGGCAGGAGCGGAAAGGCCCGCCCAAGCGGGCTCCCTTCCTGTGGTAAGCAGTGATCCACAGCACATTATGATATATTGAATGTCTCAGTTTTTCTTCATTCGTGCTGTTACAGTTGGAGCCCGTTCTTATATCCTCCTAATGGATTCCAGCCAATTTGTATAATTGCACAAAATAATAGTGGTATAACTCAATATTTTAACGAAAATGTTTGTAATATACCCGTATGTCGTTTAATATGCGCTCAAGACGTATTATACGACATACGGGTATATTTTTATGGTACACTTTCATTTACAGTTTAGAGCGAAATATTATATTATGAATATATATTTTAAGGCACCCGATCCGGTACCGCCGCAGCCCCGGACCAGGTAAAGAGGAGGAGAGATGTCATGAAAAAGGTACCACACATATTGGCTCTGCTACTGGCAGTAGCGCTGATGCTGCCGCTCTCCGGATGTGGTTCGTCAGATGGAAAGACCCACCTGACTTTCCAGATCTGGGACGTGGCTCAGCGGGACGGCATGCAGGCCATGTGCGATGCCTATACCGCCAATGTGAACCCCGATGTGGTCATCGAGGTCCAGGTCACCAGCTGGAGCGAGTACTGGACCAAGCTGGAGGCCGCCGCTGAGAGCAACACCTTGCCGGATCTGTTCTGGATGCACACCGATCAGATCCTCTATTATTCCGAGTTCGGCATGCTGGCCGACGTCACCGATCTGTTCCCCTACGAGGAGCACTACAGTGACATCTCCATCAGCAATGCCCAGGGCTCCGACGGGCGGATGTACGGCGTGCCCAAGGACAAAGACAACGTGTGCCTGATCTACAACCGGGACATGTTCGATGCCGCCGGCGTTGCCTACCCCGACGAGACCTGGACCTGGGATGACTTGGTGAGCGCCTCCCAGGCCATCTACGACGCCACCGGCAACTACGGCTACATGGCCTACAACGACGAGCAGCTGGGCTATCACAACTTTGTCTATCAGAACGGCGGATGTATCCTCACTGAGGACAAGACCAAGGGCGGCTTTGATCAGCCCGCCACCCGGGACGCCGTGAAGTTCTATGTGGACCTGCAGAAAAACGACTGGTGCCCCGACCAGGCCTACTTTGCCGAAACCACCCCCGGCACCGCCTTCTTCTCCGGCAAGGGCGCCATGTTCCTGGAGGGCAGCTGGAACCTGCTGGCCGAGATGACCAACTACCCCGACATGGTGGGCCAGTGGGATGTGGCGGTGCTGCCCGCCGCCCCCGACCCGGTCAGCGGTGACGGCCGGGCCACCATCTCCAACGGCCTGACCTATGCCACCGGCGCCCACGGTAAGCACCTGGATATCGCCCTCGATGTCCTGAAGTACTTCGCCGGTGAGGAGGCCCAGCGCATCCAGGGCGAGTCCGGCGCCGCCATCCCCGCCTACGAGGGGCTGGAGGAAACCTGGATCAGCGCCTTCGACCAGTTTGACTATCAGCTGGATCTGGAGGCCGTTATGAGCCAGTTCGACTACTGCATCCAGTACGTCAACAACTCCGCCCGTCCCAAGTGGAAGAGCGGCGTGGTGGACATTATGACCAGCATCTACAACGGTTCGGTGGACATCGACACCGGTCTGGATCAGATCCAGAACCTGATCAACACCGAGACCGCCAAAAAGCTGGCAGATTCATGAGAGGAGGGGTGACGCATGGAAAAAAGAGCAAGGAAACTCTCTGCCGCCGCACGGCGGGAAGAGCACTGGGGCTATCTGATGATCGCCCCCACCATCATCGGTCTGGTGATCCTGAATCTTTGGCCGTTCGTCCAGACCATTTACACCAGTTTCTGTGAGCACCTGGGCTTCGGACACTACAAGTTTATCGGCCTGGCCAACTATGTGGAGATGTTCCAGAGCCCGGAGGTATGGCGGGCCACCTGGAACACCATCCTGTTCTGCATTCTCACGGTTCCCCTGGGACTGTTTCTGTCCCTGCTGGTGGCTATGATGCTCAACGCCAAGATCCGGGGCAAGGGGCTGTTCCGCACCATCTTCTTCCTGCCCATGGTCTGTGCCCCCGCCGCCGTCACCATGGTGTGGCGCTGGATCTTCAACAGTGATTACGGTATCCTCAATCAGCTGCTGGGCACCCACATCAACTGGATCACCGACTCCCGTTTCGTGATGATCGCCTGCGCCATCGTGGCCATCTGGAGCAATATCGGCTATGACGCGGTGCTGCTGCTGGCCGGTCTGCAGAACATCTCCAAGACCTACTATGAGGCCGCCGAGATCGACGGCACCAGCAAGATCAACCAGTTCTTCCAGATCACTCTGCCCATGGTCTCCCCCACCCTGTTCGTGGTCATGATCATGCGCCTGATGTCCTCCATCAAGGTCTACGATCTGATCTACATGATGGTGGAGGATACCAACCCAGCCCTGACCAGCGTGCAGAGCCTGATGTACCTCTTCTACCGGGAGACTTTCGTGGCCGGCAGCCGCGGCTACGGTGCCGCCATCGTGGTGTGGACCGTGGTCCTGATTGGCATCATCACCGTCATCCAGTTCCTTGGCCAGAAGAAGTGGGTCAATTACGATGTATAAGGGAGGAGAACAGCAATGAAATTGAGTTCTGCGCGCAATGCAAAACGGCTGACCACCATCCTTATCTACATCTTCCTCATCCTGGGCGCCGTTATTATGATCTTCCCCTTCGTGTGGATGATCCTGACCAGCTTCAAGACCCAGACGGAGAGCATGCAGATCCCGCCTGTGATCTTCCCCTCCCACTGGAATCTGGACAACTTCGTGGACGCGGTGGCTTCTCTGCCCTTCGTCAACATGTACGTAAATACCGCCCTGATGGTCCTGTTCCGGGTGATCTGCGCGGTCGTGTTCAGCTCCATGGCCGGCTATGCCTTCGCCAAATTGAACTTCCGGGGCAAAAACATCCTCTTTGGTCTTATCCTGGTGCAGATGTCCCTGCCCTCTCAGATCTTTATTCTGCCCCAGTACCAGATGGTGGCCAAGATGGGCATGGCCAACACCATTTTCGCCCTGGTGTTCCCGGGCATCGTCTCTGCCTTCGGCACCTTCTTCCTGCGGCAGACCTACATGGGCATTCCCAATGAGATTGCCGAGGCTGCCTGCCTGGATGGGTGCAATCAGTTTGAGACCTTTGTCAAGGTTATGTTCCCCCTCACCGGAACCTCGGTAGCCGCTCTGACTATCTTCACCGCTGTGTTCGCCTACGGCGACCTGATGTGGCCCCTGGTAGTCAACTCCGACCTGAAGATGATGACCCTGTCCTCCGGACTTGCCACTCTGCGCGGTCAGTTCTCCACCAACTTCCCCGTCCTGATGGCAGGGAGCCTCCTGGCCATGCTGCCCATGGTGATCCTCTACATGATTTTCCAGCGCCAGTTCATCGAGGGCATCGCCAACACCGGCGGCAAATAATCTGCCTCCTGAGCACCCATGCGACAGCCTCGGCAGCCAACCCCCACCGACCCGCCGAGGCTGTCGCATTTTTCTGTATCAATTTCTCATATCCTATTGAATCTCGCCGGAATATCGCTTAGAATAGCCTGGCAAATTCCATTTTGATCTTTCTTTGCGAGGAGTCTTTTATGATCATCCAAGATAAAAAAGAGCGGCTCTTTACCCTTCAGACCCGCAATACCACCTATCAGTTTAAAGCGGACCAGAATGGGGTCCTGCTCCACACCTACTACGGCCCCAGAATCCAGGGCGGCGATCTCTCCCGGCTGATCCGGTTTGCCGACCGCGGCTTCTCTCCCAACCCCAACGAGGTGGGGGAAAACCGCACTTACTCCCTGGACACCCTGCCTCAGGAGTACTCCGGCTCGGGGGCCGGCGACTTCCGCCTGCCCTCCCTGGAGCTGGAGCTGCCCGACGGCAGCTGCGTGGCCGACCTCCGCTACGTGGACGCACGGCAGCAGAGCGGGAAATATACCCTGGAAAACCTGCCCGCCTTCTTTGGCTCCGCCGACGACGCGGACACCCTGGTCATCACGCTGGAGGACACTGCCGCCCAGGTCCGGGTGGAGCTCTTGTACGGCGTGTTTGAGGCCTATGACCTGATCACCCGGGCGGTGCGGATCGTAAACTGCGGCGATACGCCGGTGAAGCTGCGCCGGGTTGCCTCTCTGTGCCTGGACTTTCCCAGCGCCGACCTGGACTTCATCACCTTTGACGGCGGACATGTGAAGGAGCGCAAGCCCAACCGGGCCCACCTGCGCCCCGGCGTCCAATCCGTGGGCAGCGTCCGCGGCATCTCCAGCCACCAGCACAACCCCTTTGTGATGCTGTGCCAGCCCGGCGCCGACGAGGAGCACGGCACCTGCTACGGAGCTGCTCTGCTGTACAGCGGTAACTTTGAGGCCGCTGTGGAGCGCTGCCAGTTTGAGGACGCCCGTCTCACCATGGGGATCCACCCCTTCCACTTCTGCTGGAAGCTGGAGCCCGGTCAGGCCTTCACCGCGCCCGAGGCCGCGCTGGTCTGCTCTCCCAACGGCTTTGGTCCGATGAGCCGCCAGTTCCACCGGGCCATCCGGGCCCACCTGCTGCGGGATGTGTGGGCCAACCGCCGCAAGCCCGTACTGGTCAACAGCTGGGAGGCCTTTTACTTCGATTACGATCACCAGCGGCTGCTCCAGCTGGCCAAGGAATCCGCCGAGCTGGGTACGGAGCTCTTCGTGTTGGATGACGGCTGGTTCGGCCATCGGGATAGCGACACCAGCAGCCTGGGCGACTGGTGGCCCAATGAGGAAAAGCTCCCCGGCGGCCTGGGCGCCCTGTCCAGAGAGATCAACGAGCTGGGCATGGAGTTCGGTCTTTGGATCGAGCCGGAGATGATCAGCGAGAACAGCTGCCTCTATCAGGAACACCCCGACTGGGTGCTCAATCCCACCGGCCGCCCCTGTACCCGGGGCCGCTGCCAGCTGGTGCTGGACTACACCCGGGAGGAGGTACGGGACTACATCTTCCACGCCCTTCAAAAGCTGATGGACTCGGCCAATATTGCCTATCTGAAATGGGACATGAACCGGGTCCTTACCGAGGCCTGGTCCGCCTCCCTGCCCGCCGACCGGCAGGGCGAGGTCTACCACCGCTACGTGCTGGGAGTTTACGACCTGCTGGAGCGGGTGCGGCAGGCCAATCCCAACACCCTGATCGAGGGTTGCTCCGGCGGTGGCGGCCGGTTTGACATGGGCATGCTGTACTATACACCCCAGATCTGGTGCAGCGACAACACCGACGCCATCGACCGGCTCACCATCCAGTATGGCACCTCCTTTGCCTATCCCCCCTCCACCATGGGCGCCCACGTCTCCGCCGTGCCCAACGAGCAGACCGGCCGGAGCACCCCGCTGGAGACCCGGGGCACCGTGGCGCTGTCGGGCACCTTTGGCTATGAGATGGTGCTGGGCTCCCTGTCTGACGAGGAGAAGGCCCTGGTGGTCCAGCAGATTGCGGCCTACAAGGAGAGCTATGATCTGATCCAGACCGGAGATTACTACCGGCTGACCGCCCCCTCTCCCGACGGGGCGCCCACCGCCTGGCTCCACGTGTCCCCCGACCGCCGCACGGCGCTGCTGTGCGTGGTGGCCGGACAGACCCATGCGGGCCCTCCCTTCCGTCTGGTGAAGCTGCAGGGCCTGGACCCTGCCCTCCAGTACCGCCTGACCAGCGACGATACTCCCTGGCCCGGCGATGTACTGATGCAGGCCGGTTACCCCCTTCCCATGCTGAATGAGTACCACTGCCTCCGTCTCTGGCTGAAAGCAGAATGAGCAAAAGAGCTGGCCGCTGATTGCGCGGCCAGCTCTTTGTTTTGATTATGGTTCTTTTTCGGCGTGATGCTTTCGGTTCTGGGCCCGCCATTTCTGGGGCGGGATACCGTAGTGCTTCTTGAAGGCCCGGGAAAAGTGGAACTGGTTGGAATATCCGCACCGGACGGCAATCTCTCCGATGGCCGCATTGCTGCTGCACATCAGCTCCATGGCCTTGGCCAGCCGCACCCGGATTAAAAATTCCTGGGGCGGACAGCCCACGTTGTCCTTGAACAGCTTGCTAAAATAGCTGCGGTTGAGGCGGCAGGCGTCGGCCACCTCCTCCACCGTCAGGTTCCGCTGATAATTCTGCTCAATGTAGTTGACCGCCTCCTGGATATAGAAGTCCTTCAGCTGGTTCTCCTGGGCGCTCACCCGGGTGGCGGAGGACTGCATCAGCGCGTCCACAAACAGATACAGATATCCGATCAGGTGGATGGCGGGGGCCTCGGAGTGGTCTGCGATATAGAGCATCAGGTCCCGGACTCGGTTGCTCTGGGCCTCGTCATCCGCTCGGTAAATAGGCTGGGCAGCGGTCAGGCCAGCGTAGCGCAGGGACTCCGAAGCCCGCAAGCCGTCAAATTCGATCCAGACATACTTCCATGGATGCGTCTCATCGGCACGATAGGTGTTGATCAGGCCGGGACAGATCAAGAAGCCCTGTCCGGCCTGGATCTCATACCGGCGGGTGGTCACCCCGTCCTCCGCAGTGGCGTCCAGTGCACCCTGTCCGGAAATCACATAGTGGAACAAATAGTGATTGCGAATGAAGGGGCCGAAGGAGTGTAGCGGTGCGCACTGCTCATAGCCGTACTGGTAGATCCGCAGGTCCAGAAAGTTTTCGTTGGGAAAGATGGAAAAGGAGAAGTCTCCCATTAGGCTTCCCTCCTGACCATGTCAAAATATCTGTCTTTAGTATAACATAGATGCTGTGGAGAGGCACACGGTTTCTGCCCGAAATCAGGGACAAACGGAAATCAGTCGTGTCAAACTTATACTATAAAGAGGCCCAGCGGCGGGCTCAGTGGGGGAGTTCCGCGCCTATACCTCCCCGGAATCTGCCCCCGGAGCAGATCATCTGTATGAACTGGCTGGCAGAAAATATCATGGGTTCCATTCCGGAATATGATCAGCTCAGCAAGACCAGCAAGGCCTCTGTGGACCTGGAAGGTGAGGATCCTGTTTCATAAAGAGAAATGGGGATAATCTGAAAATCTTGACCACCTTTGATATGGCCACATCATACTACTTTGATTCTTTATATGCCGGGCAGTCTGAATGGAATCGGACTGATCCTAGCCTGCGGTGATCTCCATTAAGACCACCTAATCACCATGTCCAATCATAAGGATTTTATTCAAGGTGCTGTCAAAAATGAAAAAGATCAAACTGACGGCAAATAATACAAAGTACGCATTGTTCACCACATAGGTGGCCAGGCCACGAGACCCCACTTAATGGGTGCTGATGTCAGAACCTGGAAGGATCTTGTTTCTCTTCTAAAGGGCTCTGCTGCCTACTGCTGTTCCAGCATTTGCTTCTTGTTTTCTATGGCGTCCATGAACCGGGCTATGATCGTCACTGTTCTGGCCCGTCTCGATGGCAGGGTGTAGAACATACAGCTCAATGACAGAAGTGCAGACAAGCGAGGGTAAATTTTCTCACCGCCTGCGGCCTTTTATGATGCGGTTAAGGCATATTGTGGCCCGGCTCGAGATAGACCAGTCCTAGATTTCCATTACCGCATACTCCCTCTGTGCGCCTCCACTTGCCCACACTTCATTAATCCCAGGAACCTGAAAACCACATGAAGATGAAAAAAAGCCCTTTGAGCGGTGGAAAAGAATTTACACCGTCCAAAGGGCTATCTATCGGATTACATCAGGACACCACGGTTCCCACAGCACCGCTCAAGGCCGCGGCAGCCTGGCTCAGGGAAGTGATAATGGTCTTGCGACCGGCCTTGCTGGCGGTAAAGTGGACGGCCGCCTCCACCTTGGGCAGCATGGAGCCGGGGGCAAACTGCCCCTGGGCGATGTACGCCCGGGCGTGGTCCACCGAGAGATGGTCCAGGCTCCTCTGATCGGGCTGATTGAAGTTGATGCAGACCTGTTCCACCCCGGTGAGGATGAGGAGCAGATCGGCGTCCAGCTCCTCGGCCAGCAGAGCCGAGGCCAGATCCTTGTCGATGACAGCGGGGACCCCCTCCAGGCGTCCGGCGTCGCTCCTCACCACCGGGATGCCGCCGCCGCCCACGGTGATGATGACGAAGCCCGCCTGCATCAGGCGCTTGATGGCCTGGAGCTCCACGATGTCCCGGGGCTCCGGCGAGGCCACCACCCGCCGCCAGCCCCGCCCGGCGTCCTCCACAAAGGTCTGCTCCGGGTGGTCCATCTGGATCTGCTCGGCCTCCTCCCGGGTGTAGAAGCGGCCGATGGGTTTGCTGGGATGCTGGAAACGGGGATCGTGGGGGTCCACCACCACCTGGGTGATGAGGGTCACCGCCGTCCGGTCCAGGTTCCGGCGCTGAAAGACCCGGGACAGGCCCTGCTGTAAATGGTAGCCGATCATCCCCTGGGTCATGGCGCCGCAGACATCAAAGGGCATGGCGGGGGTCACCGCCGCGGCGCAATCATTCTGCTGGATCACCCGGCCCACCTGGGGGCCGTTTCCGTGGGAGAGGATGACGTCATAGCCCATCTCGATGATGTCCGCGATGTGCTCCGCCGTCTTTTCGGCCATCTCCAGCTCCATCTCCGCCGTGGGCGGCATCCCGCTCTCCTGGAGGGCGTTTCCCCCTAGGGCGATCACGATCTTTTTCCTTGCCATTTCGGTATCACTCGATCCTTCCCGGAACACCGCCGCACAGGCCGAAGCGGAGTTCCCACTTAAGTATTCAAATCCATATCCTCAGCCCGGCGCTCCACAAACCGGCCCACGCCGGGGGCAGCGCAGCACGCACCGTCCCGGATGACATAGCCGCCCCGGAGAAGAACGGTGTCCACCCGGCCATAGAGCTTCTGGCCGTCGTAGGGGTTCCAGTCCACCGGGCTGTGGAGAACGTCGGGGGAGATGACGGCGCTGGCCTCCGGGTCAAAGAGGACTAGGTCGGCGTCGCTGCCGGGCCGGATGTCGCCCTTACGGGGATACATGCCAAAGACCCGGGCGGGATTGGTAGACAGCAGTGCTACCATCTGAGGGAGGTCGATCTTCCCGGTGCGCACGCCGTAGGTGTACAGCGCGGCCAGGCGGGTCTCCATGCCGGGCAGGCCGTTGGGTGTGGCGGTGAAGTCGTTGTGGCCGCTGGCCTTGTTTTCCAGGGAGAAGCCGCAGTGGTAGGAGCTGACC